>QHPW01000410.1:7355-8989 GCA_003219675.1 Verrucomicrobiota bacterium | reverse complement strand
AGCGCACGGCCGCTTCCTCGTCACTCTTCCAGGGAACATCCAGGCGCGAATACTCGGACAGCAATTCGCCAAAGCGCTCGCGTTCGCGATACGGAACTTGGACCGTTGCGTTGAAGTGCCTCCCGGGATTCTTCTTCTCTTCCGGCGTCCGCGGCCCGGTCTGCTCCAGGACCTGCCATGAAGACCAATGCTTGCGGTCAGGAGAATAGCGCACGTAAACGTCGCCGCCATACGGCGTCGTCTTCTGGCCGCTGTTCAACGAGATCTCGCCGGGCGGAGGCTGGATCGCCACGCGGACCGAGACGGCGCCCGGCGTCCGCCAGGACAATCCGAGCGCGAGCGGTTTTGTTTGAATCCAGCCATCGCGCGACGAAGCGGCGTCGCCTTCCCGCCCGAGGCCATTTGTCGAAACCGTCAATTTGTCCGGGGTGGACCACGTTGCCGCATTCGTCGCCGCCGGGTCGGTGAAATCGATCGTGATCTGCTTGAAGTCCTCGATAGACCCGCGGCTGGTTTCTGTGAAACCAATCACGATGGCCGCGACGATGATGGAGTAAAATGTTTTCACGCTCGCGCGCTGTCCTCGCGCTTATTTCCCCGCGATGCTCCTGGCCTGGCGGATCATCCACTCCAGTTTCTTCGGGCGCGTGTCCGCGCCGTAAACTTCCGGCACACCGCCCAGGTAACCGAGTAACAGGTCGGGCGTGACATCCGTGGCAAACGGGCTCGACACCAACCACTCGGAAAATGCGCTTGCCGTCGCCGCCAGGCGCATCGAGGGACCGGCCTGGTCCAGCGACAGGGCTTTGCCGGTGTAGGGCATGGCCCACTCGTGCTCGTGGTAGTCGGCCGTGCCTGGAATTTTGTATCGAACACGCACGATGGCCAGCGGCCCTTCGCCGCCTGGATTCACTTCGACCACGTAAAGCGCATTTCCGGATTCGGCGGCGCCGATCTCGGCGGCGTCCACCGTGTTGTCGCGGAACTCTTCCTTGGCGAGTTGATGCTTCGCGTAGCCAATCTGCCGATAGACGTTCACGCGGCTGGGATTGAACTCGACCTGCACCTTCACGTCCGACGCCGCGACTCGCAGCGAACCGGCGAGTTGGCCGGCAAACCCGGTGACCGCTTCCTCCGGCGTGTTGATGAAACCGTAACGGCCATCGCCGTTGCGCGAGAGCACTTCGAGCAAATCGTCGTTGTAACCTTCCCAGCCGACGCCGAAGCAATCGAGCGCGATGCCCTGTTTGCGGTGCGCCTCGACTTTCTGCTTCAGCGCGTCGGGCTCGACGTTGCCGAGATTCGCCGCTCCGTCGGTGAGGAGCACGACGCGATTCAAGCCGTTGGCCAGATAGTGACGCAACGCGGTCTGGTACGCGAGATTCATGGCGTCTTCGAGATTGGTTCCACCTTGCGGGGTAAGGCCGCTGACCTGCTCGGCCACTTCGCCGGCCTGGGCGCCGGACACGCCGTCCACCCAGAGCCGCGCCGTGCGGGCGAAGGCAACCACGCTCAGCTTGTCCTGGGGTTGAAGCTGCGCGGCCAGCACGCGCAACGCCTCATGAATGATCTGGACGCGGTCGGCGCGCTCCATCGAGCCTGAATTGTCGAGTAGCAACACCAGGTTCAGCGGG
>QHPW01000410.1:0-7329 GCA_003219675.1 Verrucomicrobiota bacterium | reverse complement strand
GGAAAAGGCAATCGGCACACCAGGCGGCGGCTCCGGATCGCGCTAGTCGAAGGCGTTGATGAACTCATCGCTGCGCACCGAGGCCGGCTCCGGCATGACGCCTCTTTCAAGACTGGCTGCCGCCAGTTTGAACGAAACATCGGAAACGTTGAGCGAGAACGTGGAGAAGGCGTTGTCACTCGTCTGGATTTCGGGCTGGGGAACCGGCGCAGGGGCGGCGGGCTTGGGTGAGCTCACGTCGGTCAACTGGTTGTTGGATTCTCTCTGCAGACGCTCCACTTCCTCCTTTGCCTGGGCGACCTTTTGCTCCTGCTCGCCAAGCTTCTCCTTTAACTTCTCAACATCGGCGAGGGCCATCTGCTTGCTCTTATCCGCGCGGTAATCGCGATAAACCTCGGCAATGGTATTGGCGATGCGGGCGGCCTCCTCCGGCTTGTCGCTTTTCACCCGGATATCGATGAGGCCGGTGTTCGGGACCTGGCGCACATCGAGGCTTTTGTTGAGGCGTTGCAAGGTCTCCTCCGTTTTTAGCTTCCCGCCGGAGTCGGTTTTCTTCCCCCAAGTCTCATTCAGGTTCAGCTTTTCGATGACCTTCTCGAGGATGGGCTTGGACCGGATTTTCTCAAACTCGGCCTGCATGAAGAACGGGTCGTAGTGAGCGGAATTTTTCGGGAACCCTAATGGAGTGATATCGGCTACATTCGTCTCGACGGCGATACGGGCGGTTCTTTCCACTTTGCCGGTCAGGGTTCCTGCAATTCGCTGCCCAAGGGTTGGGCTTTGCGCGGGCTGAGCCTCCGCGCGGTCGACAATTTCGACAGTGCTCGTCTTCGGCAGTGCGGCGTCAACGGTTTCCTGCAACATGCGCAAGTGCAGGGCGTCACGGGCTTTCTCGAGGTTGTCCAACTCCCGTTTGGCTTCGAAGTAAGGCCGGTACTTCTCCTGCGCCTCCTGTTTGTTGGCAGACTTTCCCGGTTCGAGCGTTGAGACGGCCATGCCGTCCGAAATGCCGAATGGACGGCGCAACTCGTCCACCTTGGTCTGAGCTTTATTGACTTCTGCATTCAACCGTTCGAGCTCGCGAGTCTGCCCGTCAGGGGACACCCTATCGCCGCCGCGCGGAAGAACGAGTGATCGGCCCAGGACGGGTTGTTCTTTGACGCCGGTATCGGAGGTTGGGGATTTGGCGGCTACATCGAGAGACCCACGCAATTGGTTCGAGGGCACTGCGGACAGCCACCCCGAGTTTAAAAACACCTGACCGGCGGACTCGGACGCGGCTGGCGGCTTGAGTCCGAATGGGGACCTGGTGCTGTCCGGAGCGGTTGTGTCATTGTTCCGAAACAGGCCTCCGACGCCAGGCAGATCACCAAGAACAGGGACTTTGCCGGCCTCCCGGTCGAGTGATTTCTTGTCGCTTAGGCCGCTCTCGGCGAGATTGGCCTCGAGGTTTGGCTCGGGTGCGATGGTTGCCGCGGCGTCCGTTGGACGCGAGATTGTCGGCGCAGGCGACACGTAAGCATAGCGGCCTACAAACCTGTTGCTATTGCTGTGCGCCAACTTCTCCAATCCTTCTGAGAGACTTTTGGTCAGATCGTCTGCCTGCACACTTGGGGTTATTGCGGGTGCTCCGGCAGGACCGCCGCCTCCTCCTCCAAAACCTCCGCCGCCAATCCCTCCGCCGGCGCCGCCAGGAGTCGCCGGATTTGCGAGCGGAAGGCCCCCGGCGATTTCAAGACGTTGCCGATACGCATCGGGATTTGCCGTGTCGGGCCACTGATTGCCCGATGGCAGAACGATTTCCGTTCGGTATGCGGGGCTGGGCGCCGGGGTCGCGGCAGCCGGTTGCTGCTTTGGATTCCTTGCGGCAAGTTCGCGTTTCGCTTTTTCCCAATCACCGCTCCGATCGGCGTTCTGTTCTGCGAATGTCAATTCACCATCCACAGACAGACGAGCCCGTTGACCGCGCCTTCCCCGGGAGGGTTGTTTGGCCATGAACGCGAAGGATTTTCTGGCTTGAGCGCCGTCAAGGTCCGCCGTCACGGGTTCCGCCACCTTGCCCAGGTTGTAGGTTTCGCCCAGAACCGACGGCGGGAGACCCTCACTACCCCTGCCCAGGTAGGGCGTTATATCGTTGAGAGTCGGAACGTCGGCCCCGGATTTTCTATGCTCCAAAGCCCACTGTTGCTTGGCGCTGTCAAGCATTCGCAGGTTGTTGATGACAGTGTTGGACTGCGACGTTGTTCGAGCTCGGGAGAAGTTGGGGATGGCAATAGCCGCCAGGAGCATGAACGCCGCCGCGGCGGCGCCTAATGGAACCATCCAGGACGCCTTGCGGCGGCGCGGCTCGGCGAATTCCTTTGGAGCCACGGTCTTGAAATGCGCGAACAGTTTCTGGCGGCGCTGGTCAGCGAGCTTGAGCGGCGCGGGTTGCCCGGCAGTCTGTTCGGCCGGGCGCGCCGCGGTCGCGCGCACCAGGTCGATGGTTTGTTTGAGGCGGTCGTAGAGCCTGCCTAACTCGACGTCCGCTTCGATGGCCCGGCGCAGGGCAGCGGCTTCCTCCTCGGACAACTCGCCGAGCAGGAGCGCGGTCAGACGCGCTTCGAGCTCTTCACGGGGTGATTTGGGAAAATCGGAATTCATAGTCTCGGATTACGTCACGGCACCACTCCATTTTTGGCGAGTTCGTCGGCTATGCCCCTGATCGCATGGTGCAGCAGATAACCGACGTGTCCGACTGTGAGACCGGTGCGGGCACTGATTTCTTTGTACGACAAACCCTCGCTGAACTTCAGTCGGATCAATTCGCGGCTGCGGTCATCGAGGGTTTCCACGCTGAGTCGCACCAGACCAATGCCTTCCCAGCGGGCGATTTGTTCGTCCGGCAGCGGTTGCGGGTCGGTGGCGTCGGCCGCCGGTCGCGCGTCTTCTTCGGCGGGTGGGTTGAGTGGAATGAGCTTGTCGGCTTGACGCCGATGGTTCAGGGCCTGGTTGTGCACGGTGCGGTAGAGCCATCGGCGCGGCTCGCGCACCTGATCAAAGCGCGTATGAAGTTTCATGAATGCTTCCTGAACCATGTCCTCGGCGACACTGAGTTCCCCGACCAGGCGCCAGGCATAATTCAAAAGGGGCGATTCCAGAGCCGCGAAAAGCTCCTCAACCGTCTCGCCTCCGGACGCCTGCGCGTTGGCTTCGTCTGGTTGCATTACGGCCATGCTGGGCGGATCTCCTCAATCATACCTGGGTCATTTCAACCATCCCGGCGTGCTGGTCGTGCGAGGACATCGTCTTTCAGGTTCTATGACACCGGGCGGCGCGATTTATTAGACGAAAGATGTGTCGCGTTGCTCCATCCCGGTTTGCTGGTAGTGTCCTGATCTTCTTAAGGTGGGTGCGCCGCTGCCGCGGCGCACGGCGGTGCCGCAGCACCGCCGCCACCAGATTAGGACACTACCGGTTTGCTCCTCCCGTTGACCTGCCTGGCCCGACGATCTATTCTCGGCCAAACTCTGGTGGATTGTCCTGATATGATGTCGGCGAAGCTTCTCAAGGTTGCCTGGCGTGCCATAGGGGCGGGTGTGCTCATGGCATCGTCTGTACTCGTTTCGGCCCTGGAACTGCGCCTGCTGGATGGCATGACAGGTCAGCCGCTGAAGGATGCAACCGTTGTGTGGCGCCTCGGCACAAATGAGGCCGGCACCCTCTCCGCGGACGCGAACGGTCGAGTGGAAATCTCTCTCCCGGCAACCGGATCGAATCCGGTGCGAATCATCGGCCGCAAACAGGGTTATGCCCCGATGACCATGTCGTGGGAGGCGCGGAACGCACCCGTCAGATTCGACCTGCTTTTGCCTGAAGCGCAACACATGGGGGGAAGGGTGATGGATGAATCCGGCGGTCCTGTTGTCGGGGCCGAAGTGAAGCTGATTCTTCCACAACGCCTCGCAGGCCCTTGGGTTGCCGTCGATGACCTCCCGCTGAAATCGGATTCAGAGGGACGTTGGGGCTGCGATTGGGTGCCAAAGAATGCGGCTTACGTGTACGTGGAGGTATCGCACCCCGACTATTTGTCGTCCGATGACGGGGTGACTTTGGAGGCGCTGCGGGCGGGAACCGCCGAGCAGAAACTCTTCAGCGCTGCAACCGTGCGCGGGCGTGTGTTCGATGAAGGCGGCGAACCGGTTCCTGGTGCGACGGTGGTCCTCGGCAGCGAAGACGGCCTGTGGCCTGGAGGGGACGGCGTGAAGGCGGCGAAAGCAGCCCCGGCCCTGCGATTGATCGAAGTGAAACGCGAATTGCCGTCGATTGAAGTTCGGCTGACGCGCGGGGTACCGTTGCGCGTGCGGGTCGTGGACGAGGCGGGACAGCCAATCCCCGAGGTGAAGGCGACAGTGGACGAATGGCAGTCCGAAACGCGTGGGAGTTGGATGTTTCCGGGTTGGGAATGGCAGACGGACGCCGATGGCCGCTTTGTTTGGTCGAACGCCCCGCCGCAAAAAGCGCTTTGGACTTTCAACAAGAGCGGGTTGATGAGTCGCGGTCATCATGCTGTATCACCTTCAGCCGAGGAACAAGTGATCACGCTCAGCCCGGCCTTTCGGATCAGGGGCAATGTGACCGATGCAACGACCGGACAACCGGTTCCTGAATTCGTTCTCACTCCGCGCTTCGTTCAAATCCATTCGACTGCCGGAGCTGCGGTGACCAACGTGGGAGAATGGAGCGAATACAGCCGCAAGCCGTGCTCGGACGGCAAATTCAGCCTCTATTACGAATATCCGCTGCTGAGCGGCACACGGGACGTTCACGACTGGCAGTTCCGCGTGGAAGCGGACGGTTACGCGTCTGCGGTTTCGCGCGCGGTTCGCGACAAAGAACGGGGCTTGCAACTGGACTTCAAACTCGAGCCGCTGCCGCTGCCCGAAATAGCCGTGGCTGCGCCCGCCGGCACGAAGCCCGTCACTGCCGCTGCGGCAGTGCAGCCAGGGAGCGCGCGTCCCGGGGACTCCATCACTTTGTTCGTCAAGCTGCGCATTGCCCCGGGACATCATATCTACGCGTTGGAAGATTCCGGCTGCCGCAATCTGCCGACTTCCCTCGATGCCACCCTGCCTCGCGTGTTGAAGCCGGACGGCTCGTGGGTCGGTCCCGAGCCGAAGGTTCAGAAGGACGGTTCGCGCACGATCGCTGTGGAAGCGCTGTTCAGGCGGCGTTTCATGGTGGAACGAGGCGAGGCCCGAAAACACAAGCTCCCCGTGAAGCTCCGCTATCAGGTCTGCAATGAAGCTTTGTGCTGGCCACCGGAAAATATTGTCTTGGAAACGGAATTGGAGGTTCTAGCATCTCAAAGGTGAGTCTATGAAAGCGATCAAGGTGCTTCTCGCCGGTGCAGTTTCAGCGCTTTTCCTCCACGGAAGCGCCAATGCGGTGGAGCTGGACAAGTTGAAAGTGCTTTACCTCGGCGATCAGGGCACCCCCCGCGCGCAGCAGTTCGCGGGTTTTCTGAAATTGAACGTGGGACGTGTCGAGGCTGTGTCACGGGTCACGTTCAAGCCCGAACAAGCGGACGAGTTTGACGTCGTCCTGCTCGATTGGCCACAGTCGGACCTCGCGCGGGACGACCGGCTTCGGCGCGCCCCGCTCGGCGATCGCGCCGCCTGGACCAAACCCACGGTGCTCCTCGGCAGCGCCGGATTAAACCTTGCGGTGGTCTGGAAGGTCCGCGGCGGGTCCGGGTGAACCTGCCTCACTCCATTCGCGTACGGGTTACGCGATCACATTGTTTTGCGGGAGCCGTTTGCCATCGACACCAAAGTGATGATTCAACGTCCGACGCCGGCCGCGTTTCGTCCTTTGGTCACCAGCGCGACCGTTCCCATGCTCCCGCTGGTACGGGATCAGACCCGACGATGGAATGCGGGTTGGTGCACTTACAGCGACGGTTTCGACGAGAACCCCGACATCGAGGTTTTCTGCGGCGGGGAGAATGAGAAAACGTCGCGCGCGGCCGCCTGCTGGCGTCAGGGCAATCTGTTGCATTTCGGGTTTGAGCAATCCCCGGCGGAAATGAACGAGGCGGGCCAGCGTCTGCTTCTTAATTGCATCGCCTATGTCAGCCGTTTCACCGAGGAGCGCCCCATCGCGGTGACGCCTTCGGTCTTCGCCGGACCCGTTGCCTATCCAAGAGCTTATCTGGACCGCCGTCTGGGTGAAGCCGGTGACGTGAGTGACGCGGCCTGGCTCCTCAGCGAACGCGCCGTGGAACGGCTCAAAGGGAAGAGCCGTGAAGAGGTAAAGAATTGGTATGCGGAAAACCGTCCATTTTTGCACCCGGGTCCTGGCATGAACCTGGAGATAGACGAAGATGCCCATGCGCTTGGCTCGCCTGTGGATCGCATCGAGTTTTTTGAAAAGACCATTGCGGCCTTACGCGCCGGCGACGAGCGGGCCCAACGCGCCGCCCGACTTCTGGCGCGCTACGCGCCGGTCGGCGCCGACAAGAAGGAGGATGCTATGGCGTGGGAAAAGTGGTTCGAAGAAAACCGTCCTTATCTTTTCTTCTCCGACCAGGGCGACTACCGGTGGTATGTGGATCCGCTGGCGAAACGGCGCGGTGTGCCGACAAAAGAGCTGCGCGGTTTGGCCAGGGCCTCCCGACCCTAGCGTGCCGATTCTTTTCTTTTGCGAACGTGAAGACGTAGGAGTTCATGCTTTAGCATGTTGGCGGCCCGGAACTCCAGCATGTTTCGTCGGCGATCATTCTTGAATCATTCGACGGACAGTCCGTCGATCCAGACCGTGAATGGATCGTTTCCCCAGGAATCGAGCCCAATCCCGAGACCACGGACATGGCGGAGGTCGGTCTTTCCCGAATCCTGGCGCTTCCAGCCATCGACCGTCCTGAAGGGCACCTCCACCGACATCCACGTCCACCGCGCCTCGCTGAACGGGAGGTCGCTGAAAAGGTTCCGGCCTTTGGCGGGCTCGATCTTCGCGGCGCTGTCCTTGCCGTAGAGCCAGAGCACAGGACCGGGATTCTGAAAACCGGGAAGATTCGGGTTCGTCGCCTTGATCCAGAAACGAACTTTGGTCTTCGCCGAGAAATCCCAGTCCGCATCGCGGCCGCGCGGAAAAATCGCCGTGGCATACTGGCCCGGATAGGGATCCGGTGTGAAACGCAACGAGGTCCTGCCGACGACGGCATCCGCGTCGTCGGTGAAGTTCACATGTCCCCGTCCGTCGTCATTGCCTTCGAGTTCGAAGCCCCACTGAGCGGCCCGGCCTTCGGTGCCGATTTCCTCCTGCACCGGTTCGGCGACGATTAAATCC
>QHPW01000409.1 GCA_003219675.1 Verrucomicrobiota bacterium | reverse complement strand
AACGCACTTGATGGCCATGGCCTTCTGCTTGGCCCGCGCCAGAGCGGGCAGGAGCAAACCGGCAAGGATCGCGATGATGGCGATAACCACCAGCAACTCGATGAGCGTGAACGCCACCTGGCGTCTGACAGGAAGGGCAAAAATGGCTTTCATGGTTCGTGAATTGAATGGTTCATACCCGAAGTCGGCCAGGGCAGCAAGGCATTTGGTTAACCGGTTGGGGGTACACGTTGCAAGACTCAGCGGCCGGTTCGAAAAGGTAAATACGGTGTTTGCCCCATTCGTGCGCGCATCTTGTTGACACTGCCCCCGGGATGACAGGCCATGTGTCAGAACGCGGGGCTGGGAAGCCCCGTCAACCTGCAGCCTGGAAGGCTGCGCTACGTAGCGCACGCTTCCAGCGTGCAGGTTTCGCGGCATCCTTGCCGGGAATGCCCGCTCAATTTCTGAACGGCCTCGCAACCGGCAGGCAAAATGCCTGCGCTACGAACCGGCTTAGTGGTCTATTTCATAAATACGCACACGTTCGCGGCAATGGATTTTGGGCGGAGGCCAGGCGCGAGCGACGAGCATATCCCGCAGTGGATCTGTGAGGAGCGAGCAACGACGCCTCCGGCCAAAAGACATGCCGCCCTGTGGGTATGCGTATTTATGAAATAGACCACTAAGCGCTGCTCGTCAGAATATTTGTCGCGGGTGCGCCGGCAGCAGGCTCGACGTCTGCGCATTTCAGCCGGTAGGTTTGCGCCGCCGCCGCGCGAAAGTGTCTGCGCGATTTCCAGACGGCCCATCCAAAAAACAGCAGGTTCTTCGCGACCCACACCGACGGTTGAACGATGTAAAATGAATTGGGAAACTTCACCTGTAACAGGCGCGATCCGCCCAGCAAGTACAGCGCCACCCAGGGCGCCAGGGTCACCAGGACGAACGTCTCCAGAATGACGAACGGGGTTCTTTTCGCCGACAGGCTGAGCCAGCCACCGAGCGCGCTCAAGGCCAGCACATCGGTCAGAAACCCGGCCAGACTCCCGCCGGCCAATGTGGCGTGCCATCGAAAGACCAGCTGGCTGTTTTGCTGTTTCACGTACGGTTGCCAGGAGTAATAAAGATATAACCAGTGCAGGACCGCAATCGCCAGCACCGGCCAGAAGAACAGTCGAATCAGCGCCCGCCGGCGGCCGCGCCGGACCGTCCGCGCATCCATCGGCGTGGTGAGGATCAGTTCCAACGCGCCATTGCGACGGGCTTCAAGAAAGAAGCTGCACGCCATCGCGGCGATCCAGACGCGGTTGATGAAATACATCGCGCTGCTGAAATGCTGATGGAACTGGTAGAGGCCGGGATTGCGCCGGGTGCCGATGGTCAGCCAATAAATGTTGATGGTGACGATGCCGACCAGCGCCCAGAACACCCAATGCGGCCAGCGATGCCGGCTGGCGATCGTGTAAACCGGATTTGTGGCGAGCCGTTTTCCGAGGCGTCGCTGCCATCGTCGCGTTCGGCCCAATCGCAGCAGCCACAACCGCGATTGGCGGCGTTCCACCGGCTCCTGCCGCCAGACTCGAGTGACGATGAGGATGGCGCCAATCACAAACCACCAGCTCAAGGCGTGGACGGCGCCGAGCGAGGCCCAGAAAAGTTTCGGGTTTGTGCGGAATGCCGCGTCCACAGCGAACTGGCCCGCGTAAACCGGGCTGAACAAGGCGATCGGCGGATAACCGTCAATGCCCCGGCCCAAAAAGCCCTTGAACAAGAGGACCATGAGCCCCGGAAGCAGCCCGCTCAACGTCAGCACCAGAATCAACGAGCCGAGGATCGTCTTGGTATGATCGCGGTTCAGCGCTGAGACAAACAATCCGGCGGTGAGCGAAAACAGTACCGCGTTCAGCACGGCCAGCGCGGTTCGGCCGTATTCGCCGGGCGTGACGCCGCCCAGCAACACCGGAATGCCCAGGGCAGGCAACACGGCCACCAGTCCGTAGAAGCCCGCCAGCGAAGTGGCGGCCCACTTGCCGAGCACCACGTCGAAACTCCGCAAATCGGTCAGGAACAGTAGGCCCAGCGTGCCGTCTCTTTTTTCCGAGCTGATGGAATCCGCCGTGATGAACGGCCCGATCAGCAGGCAGTAAGCGAATGCCAGGATGGACAGGGCCGTGAACAGCGATTTGCCCAGGGCCGTCGGCGGCTGCCCTGGAGTCGGGAACAGACAGAGCCAAAGAATGACGGAAAAGGCCGCCGCCGCCGCGAGCAGGCGAAGGGTGTAAGTGCTCCGGCGCCGCGCGGCCACGCGAAGTTCACGGCTCACAATCGGCAGAAAACGCATCTGACCGCCAGCTTAATCGGCGTGTAAGCCAGTGCCGAAGCTTAAAATGAAATCCATGCGTTCGGTAGTCGTACAATTTCATTTTCGGTGGTGCGAGACTCCGTCGAGCCCGGATCTCCAATGGATGAAAATCACGACCCACGGTGGCAGGGTGTACAAGAACGCCGAGGTCATCCGGTTCGAGGCGGACGGGCCCGTCATTAAACACGACGGTGGAACGAACCAGATTGCCTGGAAAGAGTTATTGCCCGCGGCGCGGCAGCGTTTTCAGGCCGAGGCGCGCAAACTAAAGGAAAAAGAAATTCAAAGGCTCAAACAGGACCTGGCGCGCGCCGAAGCCGAAGCGGCCAGGTTGAAACAGGACGAAGGAACGCCGGAGAGGAAAAACCCGCCGCAGGCCGAAACGTCCGCAGGCTCCACCACGCGCCGCGCGGCGGCAGAAGCGCCGGCAAAACCCGCCGCCGAACTGCCACCGTTGAAGCCGGATGAAGCCGTCGATGCCGCCGGGCTGGTGCAACAATTCAAGACCGACCCGTCCGGCGCCGACCAACGCTATCGCAAAAGAATCCTGCGCGTCAAAGGCGTGATCCAGCGGTTCGAGCCGAGAATGTTCGTCCGCAAATACGACGTGATTCTGGAGTCCCCGGACCGGTTCGTTCGCGTCGTCGCAGTGTTCGATTATCCGAACGATTACAAGACGGTTTACACGACTCAACGAGGGCAGACTCTGGTCGGGAAACCGGCGGAGAACAAGGAGACCCCATTGATGCGGGCGGGAGAAACCATCGTTCTCCCAGGGCAAGTGCAAGGGCGGGCGTGACACGGAAATTGTTTTCACCGGGTGCACGCTGATACGTTGATGGCGGGGCGCTTCTCGGCACTGCTGGAAAACTGGCGGCTCGGAAGCCGCCAGAACCTGCACGCTGGAAGCGTGCGCTACAATAGATCGGTCCGGGATATTCGACTCTTGAGTTGCGCACGGGGTTTGCCCCCCCGACTAATCAATCATAAGACCCGTTTATAGATTACTCTGCGCTCTTCGCGTCTCGGCGGTTTCAGTTTCCACCGCGAAGGCGCGAAGACGGCAGAGAGGATTTGCGGTCGGAGCGTTCTCTGAACGGGTCATTGTCTGAACGGGTAACCAGGAAGAACCCCTCCCTGAAAAAGCTCTCATGAATTGGCGCTGCGACGCCCCGGCACCGCCCGCTATTCTGTTGTCAAGGCTCGGCTCTTTTGCTAGTTTCAATCCATCACACCAATTCGCAATGGAGTTCGGAACTCTGCGCATTCGGGTTGCGCGCGGACGGCTCCCTTCACCCTGCCCTCTGCCCTTGGCGGACGAGGGGAGAGGATGGCCGGAGGCCGGGTAAGGAGTGCTGCCGCAGCGATCCGATCATCCGGGGGAAAGCGCATCCATCATCCCCAGGCATCCTTGTCGGGATTCGCTTGCGAAAGAGAATCCAGGATCATTGCGCGCAAGATCAACAAACCAAATCTCCGGAAGGAAAGGAGCAGCTTATGAGCAACGGCAAAAAAGTGAAATGGTCGATCGAAGCGGATTATCTGCAGGCCTGCAACTGCGACTATGGATGTCCCTGTGAATTCGAGGCGCGCCCGACGCAGGGCTTCTGCGACGGGATGGGCGCCTGGCGGATCAAACGAGGCCGTTACGGCGAGCTGTCCCTGGATGGTCTGGCGCTTGGATTCGTCGCGCATTGGCCCGGGGCGCTGCACGAGGGCAATGGAACCCTCGCTCTTTTCATGGAACAAAAAGCCGATCCAAAACAGCGCGACGCCCTGATGAAAATTGCGACCGGCCAGGAAGGGGGAATGCCTTTCGAGATCATCGCCAAAACCATCTCCAAACTCCTGGATCCGCAATACGTCGCGTTCGTTTTCAACATCAACGGCAAGAACAGCCAGGTGCGGATGGGCGACAACGTCTCGCTTGCCTTCGAGCCGATCAAAAATCCGATCAGCGGTGATCCTGAGTCCATTCGCGTCGAGCACGAGAGCGGTTACCTGTTCAAGTGGGCCCACGTGGTTTCCGCCAAAGAAGGCCGCGCCAGGGTCGGCGAATTGAATTTCAACTACCCGAACAAGGCCGGGTTTGTGACCGAGGTGAAATACGGAAACTAATCCGTTCCTCAACGCTCAACTCCAGACACGCCTATGCCCAAATATGTCATCGAACGTGAAATTCCCGGCGCCGGAAACCTGTCGGCCGCGGAGTTGAAGGCCATTTCGCAAAAGTCCTGCAGTGTGCTGAACAAGCTCGGCCCGCAAATCCAGTGGGTCGAAAGCTTCGTCACCAGCGACAAGGTTTACTGCGTTTATGTCGCGCCGAACGAGCGACTGATTCGGGAGCACGCGCAACAGGGCGGTTTCCCGGCGAACCGCATCTCCGAGATCAAAACCGTGATTGACCCGACGACCGCAGAGTAGCCGGCGACGGAAAAGTCAACGACCTCCGACAAAGCCGGGGCAGGAAAGAATAAATGGCTCAAAATCAACCGAACCTGCCGCCGGCCGTTCCCTGCCCATGAACCTGGGTGGGGCGAGACTCCGTCGTGCCCTAATTTCTTTCTGTCTTTCGGAGATCAGGGCTCGACGGAGTCTCGCCCCACCGTTCATGCGGAAGTTGACAATGAAAGGCAAATCGTGGCGGACAAAACGTCCTATCACCTGAAAGGCGTCCTGCTGGGCGCGTGCAACTGCGACTGGGGCTGCCCGTGCAACTTCGAAGCGAGGCCCACGAGCGGGTTTTGCGAAGGCGGTTACATCTGGCACGTGCAGGAAGGCAAATGCGACGGTGTTTCTCTGGCCGGGCTGACGTTCGGGTGGTTCGGGCGCGCGCCCGGAGCGGTTCATGAAGGCAACATCACAGCGCTCCTTTGCGTGGATGAACGGGCGAACAAACAGCAGCGGCAAGTCCTCGAAAAGCTGGTCGTCAATACTCCTGAGGCCGTGCCCTTCGGAATCTTCATGAGCCTCACCAGCAATTTTCTCGGCGTGCGTTACACGCGGGTCGAGACAACCCTTGACGACGTCCGCAGCCGGGTCCGATTCGACGGCATTTACGAAGTCGAGCTGGCGCCGATGAAAAACCCCGTCACCAACGAAGACGAACCGGCCACGCTCATCAAGCCGAAGGGGTTCACGTCCAAACAACAGGAGCTTTGCACCACGGCAAAAATGCGGCTGGCCGGCCAGGAACTCGCTTTCGAACATCCGGGCCAATACGGTGAATATTCGCCCTTCGAATACAAATCGGCATGAAACGGGAGGGACGGCGTGGTACGTGTTTAGCGTAGCGGCGGCCATCCTGGCTGCCGTAGAGGGCGGCATCTTGCCGCCCGGAAAGAACGACCGGTTTTTCCGCGATCCACAAAGTGCCGGACAGCTTGGGGAGTTGTTCCGCCGGGCAGGATGCACCGGCTCTACGGCAGGCGAGACGCCCGCCGCTACGCTAAACACATACACGGCGTGTCGCCGTCCCTGGCTGGCCTTGCCATGAACCGTAGCATTTCCATTGAATCCGTGCTGAAGCGCGACCGCGCCGTCGTTGTGGCCGGACTCGTCGCCATCTCCGCGCTCGCGTGGGGTTACATGGTCCGCGAAGCAAACGCGATGGTCCAAACCGGCGTTTGCAAATGCGCCGGCATGAAAATGTCCGGGCCGGACATGCAGTCGTGATCGGCCTCGACGCTTATCCCGCTTTTTCTCATGTGGACGGAAATGATGGTGGCCATGATGACGCCCTCCGCCGCACCGATGATCCTCACCTTCGCCACGGTGAACCGCAGACGGAGCGAGCAGGAGCAGCCGTTCGTGCCGACCGGGATTTTTCTGCTCGGCTACCTCGCGATCTGGGCCGTGTTCAGCGCGCTGGCCGCCGTCGCGCAGTGGATTCTGCACTCGACGGCTCTGCTGTCGCCGATGATGGTGAGCACCAGCCCGATTCTCGGCGGCGCGCTGCTCGTCGCCGCCGGCGTGTTTCAATGGACGCCGCTCAAGAATGCCTGTCTTACGCACTGCCGCTCTCCATTGAGTTTTCTGATGACTGGCTGGCGTGAGGGGAAGCTCGGCGCGTTCGTCATGGGCCTGAAACACGGCGCTTACTGCGCCGGCTGCTGCTGGTTCTTGATGGCGCTGCTGTTCGTGGCCGGCGTGATGAACATCTGGTGGGTGGCTATCATCGCTGTCTTTGTGCTTCTGGAGAAAGTATTGCCACGAGGTTTGTTCGTCGACAAAGTGACGGGCGTTTTTCTTGCAGTGTGGGGCGTGTGGATGATGCTGCGCTGAAGATCGAACGCCCGCATTTGGGGCGTGCTGTTCTGCGACCGATCCACCATCGGCATTTATGCCATGGATTTGATCTGACGCTTCAGCGACGCCGGTGCGAAAAACATTTCCATTTCGGATGGAAGAGTTTTATTCATCACGCAAGGTTAACCGCGATGAAATACTACAAGACTGACAGCCGCAAAATTTCCTTCCGTGAATACTGGCACATTTCGCGTGGCACTGGATTCTTAATCGGTTGCTTCAACAAGGCTCTTGGAATTCCAATGAATTTTATTAAAGGCATTCCAGAGCCGCAAGCATTTCGCGAAAAGATTATTGAAGCTGAAATAGTTCCATCCAAAATTTTGACAAAATTAAATTCCAGCGTCCTTGACCTGAAACAAATTGGATTCGATCAATTTTGGTATTATACATCGAAAAATTCATTGACCGAAGGGGCAGCTTATGGAGTTCAAGCACTGCACTCGTCACAGAAAACGATTGGGAAGATTGTTTTTGCCTCGTTCAGGTCTCGCGAAAGTCTTGCGCTTGTATTTGTCAGCGAACTAAACGACGGGACGTTTAGTGGAACTACAAATAACAGGCGGCAATTTAACCCTCCACCTGGATATATTGTTTCAAGGCAAGCCCGCGCGAGTGCCGCAGAACTCTGGGAGTTGCACCAAAATAAGTTGGCAAAATTGAGTCGTGACAATAATCCACCGAAGACCATCGGCAATCTTGATCAAGTCGTCGAGTTTGAAAACAAAACATCGCGGATGTTCTTTGAAGACAAAGTTGCACGAGGCATTTGAGTTGAGATGACCGATTCAGAAGTTGAGGCGATGCGCTCAAAACTTTTCACGCCTTGAACTGATTCACCGCTTCAACACAGCGACCACAAATCGTCGGGTGCTCCTTGTGTGAACCAACGTCTGTTTCCCAATGCCAGCAACGCTCGCATTTCTGGCCGTCGGCATGCATAACCAAATCAGCATTGTAGTCCTTGGTGATTTCAAACTGAGAAACGTTCACAAGCTCACGGAACTCTTCAAGCACGTTTGTGTCTGCTGCTAAATCTGAAGCCTTCCCGCCTTTCTCGGTGTACAATCGAATCTTGGCTTCGAGTGACTTGCCGATGACTTTCTCCTGCCGTTTCCCCTCTAACTTCGGTAATAATTGTTCGCGAAGTTCTAAAAGATTCTTCCACTTCGTTTGTTCGGATTCAGAAATAGAGAAATCACTTGGTTTCAATTCGACTTCATGAACCGTACCGGTTGTTTTCCCGGGCACAAACTCCCACGCCTCATCCGCCGTGAAGGAGAGAATCGGCGCGAGCATCTGGCAGAGGCCGGTCACTAACCGATGCAACGCCGTCTGAGTCGAGCGGCGGCGATGCGAGTTGACCGGATCGGTGTAAAGCCGGTCTTTGATGACGTCGTGGTAGATTGCGGAAAGCTCCACGGCAGCGAACTGGCTGACTCTCTGANNNNCTCGTATTTGTCGTAAGCCTCAATGACATCTTTCTCCAATTTCGACAACTCTCCAAGAATCCAGCGATCCAGCCCGGTGAGCTTGTCGTCCGGCACCCTATGTTTGGCCGGATCGAAGTCATACAGGTTCGAAAGCTGGTAACGCAGCGCGTTGCGGATGACCCGATAGGTCTCGGCCACCTTGTTGATCCGCTCCTCGCTCACAATGATGTCGTTGCGGAAATCCTGCGAAGCGACCCAGAGCCGCACGATGTCGGCGCCCCATTTCTTAACATAGGCATCGGCCGTCTGCGGCTTTTCGTAACCGCCCTGGCCCTGTTTGCTCTTGGAAATTTTATCGCGGTCGGCGTCCACCATGAAGCCGTGGGTGAGCACGGTCTGATAGGGCGCGGCGCCGTTGCCGGCGAGCGAGATCAACAGCGACGATTGAAACCAGCCGCGGTGCTGGTCGCTCCCTTCCAGATACATGTCGGCCTGCCAATTGGCCGGTTGATGGTTGATGGTTGATGGTTGATGAAAAAGCTCCGGACGACGCATGAGCACGGAGCGCGACGACGAGCCGGAATCAATCCAGACAT
>QHPW01000001.1:9855-30432 GCA_003219675.1 Verrucomicrobiota bacterium | reverse complement strand
GCGTGTCATACGAAAGGGGGCTTAGAAACAGCCACCACAGGAACGCCCGGTCCGGTCTCCTCAGGCAAACCCGGAAAAGGAGGGGAGCCGTCAGAAGCGCAAGAAGATCAATCATTCGAGGCGTGGCGGAGTTAAGGCCGTCATTTCCACATGGTTGTTCTGCCGAGCAAGCGGTTGAGTTGCTGACGGCGGACGAAAGCAATGACCTCTCTGCGGTCTTCCCGGGGAAGATTTCTAAGGTAACCCTCGACCATTCCAGTCACCAGCAGAATCCCGCCGAGCACAAACGACCGTTTAGGAACGGCAGCCACCGCGCGCGCAAAAACAAAAATCGGGTGATAGCCAATGTAGTAAGCGCTCAAACCGAGGTTGCGGAATAAACGCGCACGGCCGACGTGAGTCCCCACCGGACGGTGATGATAAATGACGGCGTTGTCATAGCTCCTGGTTTTCCACCCATAGCAGTTGGCCCGGGCCTCATCCTGACCGTCCCAGCCCAGGCAGGTCCCGATCGGCTTGATCCTGTCGTAGCACTCCCGCCGATACAGTTTTGAAGCGCCGCGCGTGTGGTAAGCGGGCACCCGTCGAGCTGTCCACTTCCCGCCTTCCTCCTCGTGGATCAACCCGGAAGCAATACCCAGAACCGGGTCCGTCTGGAACTGATCCATAAGTGCCGCAAAGAAATCCTGCTCGAATGACACGTCGGCGTCCATTCGCGCCAGAATGTCGGTCCGGTTCCAGTCCACTTTTGAGAAGGCCACTTGTATGGCCGATTCTCCCCCTTCCCGACGCGTCCCGTTGCGCTCGAGAGTGGTGACTTGAATCAACGGGGACTTTGCGCGGTAGGCCTCCAATATCGTCGGTGTTTGGTCGGAAGACCCGTCATCAACCACATGGACCGACTTCGGCTGCAAGCGCTGGCTCAGCACGCAATCGAGCATCCTTCCGATGTGGGCTTGCTCGTCCCGTACCGGCACAATGATCGAGTAACGAAGCATTCTATGAACCTCCCGGACAACCGAACCTGCCGCCGGCTGTTCCCTCTCCCCGTGGGAGAGGGTCAGGGTGAGGGGAATCGGCTTGGCGTTCAACACAAGTGACTCGGACCCTTCCCGAAATGTCGAACTCAGGTGGATTCGGCTGCGGTTCCACGACGGGCAGGCCCTGCGCTGGCGTCCAAAAGCGCCCGGACGCATCGTTCTCCGGTCCTGCCATCCCACAAGGGCGGGATCCGACATTTCCGCGGATTGGCGCCCAATGCCTCAACCAGGTCCGAGTGGAGGCGGTCCAAGCCGGTGAGCTTGTTGCTGCCCAGAGTCACCGTGACGGGCCTTTCGGTATTCGGCCTGGTGACCACCAGCCTGGCACTCTCGGCCAGACAAAGGGAGTCGTGATACCCGACGGGATCGATGATTTTGAGACGTGGATTGCCGGCGAACTCGATTTGAAAGGATGCCAGCATTTTGCGCGTTCGCGGATGCATCGGGAACACAACGGGCAGATCGGCCGACAGCCGGTGCAGTTCAGCCATGATAGCCCGCAGATTGTCCTTGTCGTCCACGTTGGAGGGACGGTGCAGAGTTACAAAGGCGAACTGTTTGGCACCCACGCCGAGAGTTTTGAGGACGCTGCTTTCCCGCGCCCGGGCCAGGTTGGCGACCAGGGAGTCGATCATGATGTTGCCCACAAGCCGGATTTGGGACGCAGGGACCCCCTCTCTCCGAAGATTTTCATCGGCATCCGCGGACGGCGTCAGGAGCAAATCCGCCAGGGCGTCGGTGACCAGCCGGTTGATTTCCTCGGGCATGGAGCGGTCACGACTCCGTAATCCCGCCTCGACGTGCGCCACCTTGATGCCACACTTGGCAGCGACCAGGGTGCAAGCCATGGTGGAATTGACGTCACCCACCACCACCAGCCAGTCAGGACCATACTCTTCACACACCGGTTCAAACTTGAGCATGACGTTTGCAGTCTGTGCGGCATGAGTTCCGGAGCCCACCTCCAGATTTACATCCGGGGCGGGAATCTCCAGCTCCTTAAAAAACACATCGGACATGCGGGCGTCGTAATGCTGGCCGGTATGCACGAGACGGTGTTCGATCATGCGCTCTCCGTTCATACACGTGCGGTTGAATTTGGCCTGGCGCCGGCTACAAGGAGCAGTTTGAGTCTGGTATTCATCATTTCAAGGAGCGCGGATCGCCGGTTACGTCGAAGTTGACTTCCATCGGACCACTCCTTCACCCATGAGGAGCAGCATCGTTCCCCGGAGCAGGAAGGCAGGGTTGGTCCGCAGGCCGAGCCTCGGAGAGTTTGCCGCCGCCGTTCAGAAGCTGTTGCACTCGCTTAAAGACGTTTTGTGGTCCAGCCATCCAATCATAGCGCCCTTCCAGTATGGCCACGAGCAAAGGAGGATCGTCGAGGTCATTGACCGGCAATCGGCCCAGGATGAAAGGGTTGTCATTCGGGCGGACTCGTCCGATCGTCGTCGTTACCCCGCATTTGTACCCGGCGCCTTTCAGCAGTTCCACAAACGCTTCGACAAACTGCCGGTCCGCGCCGGGGAAGGCGTAAGGATAGGCAAAAGTCCGGATCGGCTCACCCAGTTCGTCTTCAATGATCGTCTTTGACTGTTCAATCTCGACGCGGAGTTGCGTCCAATTCAATCCATACAGCTTCGGATGATTGACCGTATGAGAACCCAATTCGATACCCGCTTTCCTCAATTCCCGGACCTCATTCCATGTCATGCACTCCCGGCCTTTGAACGTGTTTGGCCGGACGCCAATGTATGCGGTCGGAAGGAACATCGTGGCTCCGCAACCATACTCACTCAACAACGGCGCCGCCGTCGTGTAAAAATCACGAAAGCCATCGTCGAAGGTCAGCACCGCCACTTTCTCCGGCCCTGCCTCCCTCTGACGAAGCCACTCGAGTCCGCGCGAAAGGGTGACAACGCGGCAGCCGCGCGCGCGTAAAAGCTCCAGGTGCTTCGCAAAGACGGCGGGACCGGTGCAAGTGCGGTAGTAAGGCCGGACCCCCCGTTCTGGATCATCCGAGATGCTGTGATACATCAAAATGGGCAGATATCGCTGCCGCCGGGAAGAACAGATGTAACCGAGTGGACGGAACAGCAACAAAGTCAGAGCCCGGTCAAGTCGGATGAAATCAGCGGCCATCTTTGCTTCACACGTGTTCAGAAACCTCAACCCAAGAGTCGCCCGCTTCAGGTATCCCTGCTCGCTTCAGATTTTTGTCAGGAGTGAATCAACAAGATTCAAATACTCCTCCTTCTTGTTGCGCCAACTGTTCCGAGTCACGTACTCGAGAGCGTTCTAGACCAAGCTTTGTTTCAGTTCCTCGTCCCGCAAAACACGCAGCATAGCCTCAGCCAGCGCATGTGGGTTTTCAGCTTCGAAAAATTGGACGACCGTATCATCAAAATAGAAGCTATCGATCTTCGTCCGGGAAACGACCACCGGAACCCCCTGAGACATGAACTCCATGATTTTCGTGCTGTACGCTTCGTTGCCGAAGGAATTCGCGCGTTTGGGCACTATCCCCAGGTCCGCGTTGGCCATCAGCTCCGGCATCTCCGTCAGGGGAATCCCCTCATGAAACAAGATCTTGCTCTGCATTCCCAATTCATCAACCAAACTCTGCAAGGCCTGCTTCTGGTCGCCCTCGCCGTAGATGTGAAACTCCAACTGGGGAAGCTCCCGTTGTGCCAGCGCGAATGCCCGGATCGCAATATCCAATCCTTGGTGCCATTGCAGACCGCCGGGAAACACAATTATTAATCTGCCATCGCTCCGCGTTCGTTTCCGCAACCTGAAAACGCGATCGTCCACATGGTTAGCCAGCGCCAGACACTTTTCTCTCGGGACCGAGCGGCCGACGAGTTTCTCCCACCAGATGTGATTCGAAATAATGACATGTTCCGCGAAGCCGCACGAAAATTTCTCGCTGAGGAACAGACATTTGCATATCAAATCCTGGCTGGCTCCATTAAATTTGCTCGCATAGAATTCCGGCACGATATCGTGAATATCCAGAATTACAGGCGTTCGCGTGAGTTTTGGAAGCCAGGCGGCGAAAACCAGAAAATCCGGGATGTTGTGGACGTGAACGAGGTCATAAGGCCTTTTGAGATGCAGGCGGGTGAGAGTGAATGAAGAAACTACAATGAACCGTATCAGCCGGCGGAGGTAAGTCCATTTGCTCTTTTCATCGTAGAATCTTCGTTGAACGCGAACAACGTTAACATTTCCGCACTCCCCGAATTTTGGGGTCTTCTTCCCATAATTGAGTGAAATCACATCGACTTCGTCACCCCGCTCTGCCAGGGTCTCCGCATAACGCCTGACTCTGTTGTCGGTTTCGTATTGGCTGTGACTGAGCATGCAGATGCGCCTTTTGCAAACGTTTGGTCTGCGGGGACGAAAAGGCAGGCAATAGCTGGCTAAGTCCCGCGGCAGACAATTCCAATACTGGCCTTCATATCGCTCTTTAACGTAACTCAAAAACTCCCGGTAGAAACGGGCCGGAAATTCGCTCGTTCGAAGACCGTTCCCGTTGAAATTCATGTAGTCGGGATGCGTATTCATCAGCACCATCCCGCCTCGTGACGCCAGCCAGTCCAGTTTCTTTCGCCAAATCTCGTCGTTGCGCTGTTCCAGCAAAATGAACAGCGTGAAATCCTGGACCAGCGTGTAGGGAAGTTCCAAGTATCCGCTGCCGTTCCTCCGGGAAACCCAAAACGGAAAGATGGTGTTGACGCCGTCCGGTTGCGGTTCAAAAGGATCGGTGTCGAAGGTGGAAGCGTCGTAGAGAATGTTAAGATCGCCTAACCAATCCAGCCGGTGATGCATAAAACCGGAGCGAAATCCCGCGGCGTTCCACTCCTTCACGTAGTGATTGATCCGCTTTGCGTATCTACGGAACGTTGAACGCGTCACATAAAGCTTTCCGTCGTGTTTTAAATCGTGCACACCGACCTCAAACCCATTAGCGGTCAGCGAATCGCGCAATTCCTTCGATACACAATACTCGCCTTCCGGGACGAAGTTAAACGAAGAACAGAAGCCCATCCTCGCCTCCGAGTCCATCAATTGGCGACATCGTTCCAGGCCCACCCGGCCCTCCACATCGTGCGTCAGGACCAAGGCGAACTTCTTCCCGTCCGGCCAGCCGGGCCAGCCTTCCGGCGCCTGAGCTGCCGCCGGACTTATCGGCCATGTGTCGGCAAATCTCAGGCTCAGCCTCTCGGCTCTCCAGCGTCGAACACTTATCCGAACAGACCTCGGAAGAAAAGGCTTCAAGAAGTAATAAACGTACCTCAGCGACATAACGGGTTCCGCAAAATCCGAGTCAGACTTCGTCCTCGTCAATTCGAGCTCATCGAGATTGAATTGCGCGCGACCGAAGGAAAGCCAGGGTTCTGCATGGGCATTTTGAATTCATGTTCAGGTTCATAGGAGGACTTGAGCAACGTCAGGTAACGGATGCATAGGGCTCCTTGCAAGAGCGGAGCAAGACCTTCAACTCTCCAACCACCACCCCAAGCTGCTCCGCTGTCAACTCCGGATACATCGGTAGAGACAGGAATTCGTCCGCGCAACGTTCAGACACGGGAAACGATCCTTTTGCATATCCCAGGCTGCGGTAAGCCTCCTGAAGATGCACCGGAATGGGATAATGGATCCCGCACGCGATTCCCCGCCGGGCCATCGCCTGCACCATCCGATCGCGGGCGCGGGTCCGAACCGTATAGACATGGTAAACGTGACGGGCGAAACCTGCCTCGACGGGCGTGATCAAGTCCGGGACGTCGGCGAGCTGCTGATTGTAGGATCGAGCGTGAGCGCGTCGTGCATCGTTTGCCTTCGACAAGTGCCGCAGCTTCACGCGGAGCACAGCCCCTTGAATCCCGTCCATCCGGGCATTCCAGCCAATCAGAACGTGATGGTATTTCTTTGCCTGCCCATGGTCGCGCAGGATTTGAATCTTGTTCTTCAACTCCTCGCTGTTCGTGACCACCGCCCCGGCTTCCCCGAGGGCACCCAGATTCTTGCCCGGGTAGAAGCTGAAGCAACCGGAAATCCCAATCGAGCCGGCCTTCCGACCCTTGTACTCGGCGCCATGCGCCTGGCAGGCGTCCTCGATCACGTGGAGTCCGCGCTGTCGCGCCATTTCAAGAATCGGATCCAGGTCGGCCGTCTGGCCAAACAAATGGACCGGGATAATCGCTTTGGTTCGAGGAGTGATGGCGCGTTCCAGGAGATTCGGGTCCAGGGTGTAGGTCCGCTCGTCGATATCCACAAACACCGGCTTCGCACCGCAGAAGCTGATCGCCTCCGCGGTGGCCATGAAGGTCATCGGCGCCGTGATCACTTCGTCCCCGGGTCCAATGCCGAGTGCCAGCAGGCTCAACCAAAGCGCATCCGTTCCGTTGCCGACTCCAATCGCATAGGAAGACCCGCAAAAGGCGGCGAAGTCCTCCTCAAACTTTGCCACGAAGGGACCGCCGGCAAACGCGCTGCTGTCGATAACCTCGCGAATGGCCGCGACCAGGTCTTCGCGCATGGGCTCGTGATGAGCCTTTAGATCTAAAAGGGGTACCTGCATATTTATTTCTTTCGCGGAAGCATCTTGAATGCTTCGAAGGGTTGGCAGCCACTACGCTATTTGACGGCACGCCATTCGTAACCACGTACCCGCCCGGTGTTCGCGTATTCTTGCACAGGAATTCCGCAAAACAAAGTCGCACTTGGGACCGATTGAAGCCCTCTTCGTTGCGAAAATCGGAATGCGGTTCCCGCCCCGCCTCAGGACTCCAGGAAAACGCCGCTGTGCCGGAGATGCGAGCAGACTTCGTCCTCGTCAATTCGCGCTCATCGCGATTGAGCCGTGCGTGAGTGAGTTATCACTCTTCATTTTTTTGTTGGCTGGGGCGCGAAGAACCGCCCCGGGCCTCTCAAAGCAACCGGTTCACCGGGGGCAAGCCGGACAATCCACTCTGGCCTGGTTTTGAGCGCCGAACGGCATATTCAGGAGGCAACGGCAGGGTTCACAGTTCCTGTTGAAGCCAGTGTGGCACGTAACGTCGGTATTTGTTTAACACGGCCTTCGGGCTGACTTGCGATCCTGCAAGTATCGAATTGGCCTGCTCTACGACGTCGCGATTTGTCTTCCCCGATTCAATCACCAGCAGGACCAGATCCATAAACGCCGCAGCTCTCAGCGTAATACTGGTTTGACTGATGGCGGGCATATCAAAAATGATATAGTCGTAATCGCTCATCTTCAGTTTTGGTATCAGGTTCGCGAATCGATTCGACAAAACGCGGGGAAATTTTCCGGCCGTTCCGTTTAATGACGCCAGGTATAGATTCTCGCCGATCAGGGCCGGATTCCTTTTTTCACTCTCCAGCACATCGGAGAGGCCACAAGCCGATCTGCCTTTGTAAAAGGGATGGGCCGCGCCTTGCCCGAGGTTCATATCGACCAAAAGAACGTTTCCGTCGCCGGTTTCCGAAAGTGTCGCCGCCAGGCCGGCCGCTGTGGAGGTCACTCCGGCGCCTTTCGAACAACTGGTAATCGCGACCAGTTTCGGCTTATGAGTCATGCTGTTGATTTCAAAATGCGTGATCAGGCGATCGCGCAACGCTTCGTAATAAGCCCGCAATCCATGTCGAGTCTCCCAATGCGCGATCTCCCCTGAAATCTGTTTATCGGGGATCTTCGTCCGTTGCGCGGCGGCAACCGTCTGGTTCTCCGGTCGCTCTTGTCCGGCCGCCGGGTCAACGTCTTTGCGACCGCCCGGCAGCGACGCGTGCCCGTTCTGAGACAAATAAGGGATCGCCAGAAACAGAGGCAGATGCAATCGGGTTCTTACCTCTTGCGGACGCCTGACCGAGCGGTCTAAAACGAGCTCGATAATGAACGCCAGCCCGATGCCTCCGAACAGTCCGAAGGCCAGGGCGACTGCGCTGAGTTTAAGTGTCTTTTGGGTGTTCTTCGCGGGAGGAGTCGGCTCCTGCACGACACCGATGTTGGAAAATTTTCCGGCGCCAAGGGCCTCGTCGGCCTGCGACTGTTGTAAACTCGTCTGATAGTAATGATAGTTGGCTTCCAGCAATGCCCTCTGTCTTTGCAGCCGTGTTATTTCGGGCTCGGCGGCATCCACTTTGGCGGTTTCGTTACGGATTTCCTTCAACTGCTGGGTCAAGAACCTGATCTTTGCCTCCTGAGCCGCTACCTTCCGGGAGGTCTCGAAAGACGGGTCAATAATCTGTCCACCGGAGGCCACCGGGCTGCCGCTGTTTGTGGACACTAATTGGAGTTTCGCCAATTGCGGGTACTCTTCTTCGAGTTTGCTCTTTCGCGCGCCGAGACCGGCGATTTGCTCGCGGACAGCTTTCACAAAATCACTCGTCTCAGCGTAACCACTCGTCAGATAATCAATCTCCCTTTTACGAAACGAGTCCAACTGCAAGGACAGATTCCTGTACTGCTCAATCTTTTCCGGCGAAACTTTTTCCCCCGCCACAACCGCATTGGGGACCGACTTCAGCAGCATCGGTTGTTTTGGCTCCCCGAGTGCCGCCCGTTGTGCGGCGAGTTCCGCCTCCGCGCTGACCAGTTCTATATTGATCTTGGAAATCTGATCGGCGTACGCCTTTTTTGTATCCTCGACCGCTACAACACCGGTTTCCCTCTTCAGTTTGATCAACGCATCCTCGGTCTCTTTGAGGCTCAAACGAAGATCGTCGGCCCGCTTCGAGAGAAAATCGTCAAAGACCCCCGGAGCGCGATGGATTGCGAAGTGCCGATCGAGATAATTGGTGATGAGTTGCCCCAGAACAGGCTGAACGAGTTGAGGGTCCGGATGCTCGAAAACAACCCTGATAACGCTGCTTTTACCAGGCGCCTCGATAACCAGGTTGCCCTTAATGACCCCGGCCGCCCTGATGCGATTCGTTCCGCCCCCGACTTTTGCCAGCACCCTTTCCGGACCAATGAAGTCGGCCACTTGACACGCCAGGTCAAAACTGCCCAGGATTTCCATCTCTGCATTAATGATATTGAGGCCGGCCGAATCAGGAGACTTGATCTCGGAATTGGGAGAGGACGGACTCAAAGACTTCCCCTCTCTCTCCAGCACATAACGAACCAGCAGTTTCGCTTCAGACTGGTACGGCGTTGGCCTGAGAAAATTCAAAGCCGCCACCGCCAGAACTCCTGCCACAAAAAAGACAATGATCTTCCACTTATGCCGAAATACGACATAGTACAGATCTCTAATGTCCATGCCCGGTGGCTCGGCCTGTCGGGAGTCGTCATTCATGATGGTTTCTTCGGAGTACATTGGGCACGACGTTGGGCGTTTGCGTTCAAAGACCGGCCCGGGCCCTCAAGGCCGATGCGTATGCAAACATTCCAAAGGGTAGCTGCTGCATGTCATTTCTTTCGCGGAAGCATCTTCAATACCTTCGCAGGATTGCCAGCCACTATGCTGTAGGGCGGCACGTCTTTCGTGACGACACTACCGGCCCCGACGATCGCGTATTCTCCCACAGTTATTCCGCAAAGCAAGGTCGCACTGGAACCAATTGAAGCCCCCTTCTTGACCAGAGTCGGAACGCATTTCCAGTCCGCCTCGGTCTGCAACTGTCCGTCGGCATTGGTCGAGCGAGGATAAAGGTCGTTGATGAACGTCACGTTATGTCCAACGAAGACCTCCTCCTCCAGCGTCACTCCTTCGCAAATAAAACTGTGACTGGAAATCTTGCAGCGATGCCCGATCTTGGCGCCCTTTTGAATTTCAACGAACGTGCCGATCCTCACGTCGTCGCCAACCTCGCAGCCGTACAGATTGGTGAAGCCATAAACACGCACCCCCTGGCCCAACTTTACGTCTGGCGCGATCTGCTGGAAAAGCTGCCCTTGGGGGTTCTTGGGCCTGCTCATGCGCAAACCAATTCCGGCTCGCGCGCCGCCTGCGCCTTCGACGCGTCCGTTGGAGAAGTCACGCTCCGGCTTTCTGAGATTTCGATGGCCGCGCCGTTGCGTTTCAAAGATGCCGACGCCGCTTCCAGTATTTTGACCAGTTCCAGGCCTCGCCGGCCGCTGGTCAGGGGTGTTCTGCCGTTGCGGATACAATCCAGAAAGTGCTGGCACTCCACTTTGAGCGGTTCTTCCTGCTTAAGATACGGCACGTACATATCGCCGTAATGATAGGAATACTGGAACTCCGCAAAACTGTCGTAATGGGGCGGCACCTCCACTCGCGCATCGAAGATCTTGATCTTCTCCAACGGCGCAACGTCGTCGTAAACGATCATCCGTTTGGACCCGACAATCGTCATCTCGCGCACTTTCCGCGGATCCAGCCAGCTGCTCTGGATCAGGGCGGAACGATGCTTTCTGAACGTCAGATGGATGTTGGTCACGTCCTCGATGCCCGGCGTGATATGAGCCTCGCCTCGACAGTTCACGCTGACCGGAACTTCCTCCAGGACGTGAAGGATGATCGAGATATCGTGCGGCGCCAGGTCCCAGGCCACGTTGATATCCTTTTGAAAGAGTCCCAGGTTCAGCCGGCGCGAACTCATGTACCGGATGTCACCGATGTCGCCGCGATCAACAATCTCTTTGATTTTCCTGACCGCCGGCGAATAAAGAAAGGTGTGTCCGACCATCAGAACCAGCCCTTTCGTTTCGGCGATCTGGATCAATTCTTCGCATTCCTCGGCTGAGGACGCCATCGGTTTCTCGATAAAGGTGTGTTTGCCGGCCAGCAAACTCGCTTTCGCCATTGCATAATGAAATCTGACCGGGGTCGCGATAATGACCGCATCGAGTCCGGCGCCGTTGAGCAGATGGCCCAGATCTTTGTGCCCCTCCACCTCCGGATACAGGGACTTGAGATGGGCCAGCCGTTGCTCGCTGGTATCGCACATGAGCTTCAAGTTGCAATCCGGCAGTTGACGAAAATTCCTGATCAGATTGGGTCCCCAGTACCCACACCCGACAACTCCAACGTTTATTTGGTCTTTCATATTACCTCGAGAGTACCGCCTTGTTCAGCAATTGTGGTCTTCGACTCGCCCGGGTTTCACGCACCTGTGCCACCAGCGCCGGTACTGTCTTCAGGATGATCCGGATGTCCAGCCACAGCGACTTGTTCCTGACGTACTCAATGTCGAGATGGATCATCTGGTTAAAGGTCGTTTTGTTCTTGCCGTTGACCTGCCAGAGGCCCGTCAGACCGGGCACCGTGTCGAATCGCTCCCTCTGCCAGGGAAGATAGCTCTCAAATTCATACGGGATACACGGCCTTGGCCCCACAATGCTCATCTCCCCGCGCAGGACGTTGATGAGTTGCGGCAGTTCATCCAGACCGGTCGAACGCAGGAGCCCGCCCAGTGGAATCAAGCGGGAATCCCTGGCAACCATCTTGGTCATGGGGGTTTCGGAATGGATCAGTTCCTTGAGATAGTCCTTGTGAACGCTGTGGTCCGCCCCGACTTTCATCGATCGGAATTTCAAGCACGTAAACCGGCTTCCCCGGCAGCCCACACGCTCCTGACGGAAAAGAATCGGGCCGCCGGATAAGAACTTGATCCAAAGAACAATGATCAAAACCAGGGGCGCAAGGGCGGGAAGTGCGAACAGAATGCACGCGATATCCAAAACACGTTTCCACGCCGGTATCCCGCCCGAATGCACGGTGGCTTTCGTCTCCTCCCAAACGATTTCTAAAACGTCTTTCACAAGGATATTTGAACGGTCTTTGGCAAAAACTACGCAGACCCCATTTAGCTCCTTCCGTACCAGCCCGGCAAAGAATCATCAACTCCTTGATCCCCAGCAACAAAGCCGATCCTCTCTCGACCGAAATCGATCCATGGATGATCTGTTGAATTGATAATGCAATGCACATGCACTTCAAAATTCTTCCCAGGAAGCCCGTTTGGAATCCCTGTATTCTTTCATAACAATAACGCTTGCCCCTAGTTGTGGCAGCCTTGCGGCCTGAAATACCCTCGTCGGCCGGCGCGGAGATTGTCCGAATGGAGGTCGAGCCGCGAAAGAGCGCGGCTGAATCAGAAGGCTCTTTCCGGAACGTACACGATGTCGAAAGGTCTCAGATAAAGGATCCGGCTGCTTTTCCCTTCGAGGACGCGTTTGAGATTCAGGACGTAATGCTTCAGTTGGCCTTGTTCGTTTCGGAGGACGACCACACCTCGCATGTTGGCTTTGGCTGGATCGAACCCGCCGGCTTCCATAATGGCTTCAAGCGCGGAGAGCGGCCTGTCAACCATGATCTTCCCGGCGTGGATCACCGACCCGGACACGAACACCGGGTAAGAAGAGGATTGCACGCTTACGGAAACCTGCTTCAACACTATTTGCCCTTCGTAGAGTTTCAGGAGTTCTTTCTCCAACTCCGCAGGGGTTCGTCCCGCGGCCGTCACTTCGCCGACCAACTGCAGGACAATCTTGCCGTCGCGACGAATTTGCTGGGTCGCATTGAGATTGGGCGAGCCCGGAAAGGAGATGGTCACAGTATCGCCTTCTCTGAGCTGAACCGAACTGTAAGGAATCAACTCCGTCTCATAAAGCGCCGATTCCGTCCGGCAACCCGATAGCGGCACGATGACAATACAAACAAGAACCGAGAATTCCGCCAATAACTCCGGCCATTTCGGCCGGGTCTTTTTCCCCGCACAATCCCCGGCCGCCGCGTGACGAGTTGAACGGGTTGTCATATTGTTTGATCGCCGGTTGCTGAGCGCCCGATAGATATTCAATTGATGGCATCAGCATACGGAACACATTGGTTTCATCAATCTTTTAATCGCTCGCCCCGCCCTGGGCGCGGTAGGTGTTTAGCATAGCGGCGGCCATCCTGGCTGCCGTAGCGCAGGATTTTGCATGTTTTTTGGCAAAATTGTCTATTGTCTCTTGCGTGTGGGAGAACTAATTTGCTTCAAGCACGAACCCGCAGAAACTGTGAAACCGTAACTCTATGCTGAAGGTCACCGGCAAAGGCTCCATTACCACCTGCGACGGCATCACGCGACGGGACTTCCTGCAGGTCGGCACGCTGGGCGCCCTCGGTTTCACCCTTTCCAATCTGGCCGCGCTTCAGGCCTTGGGCGCGGTCGCCCGCGGGAATGACGAGAAATCGGTCATCCTGATCTTCAATCTCGGCGCGCCGAGCCAATTGGACACCTGGGACATGAAGCCCGACGCGCCGCGCGAAATCCGCGGCCCGTTCAAGCCGATCAAGACGAACAACCCGGACATTCAAATCTCTGAAATCTTTCCGTTGCATGCGAAGTTCGCGCACAAATTCTCACTGGTCCGCACCTGTTATCACACCGCGGCGGCGGTGCACGACACCGGTCATCAAATGATGCAAACCGGCCGGCTCTTCACCGGCGGCGTCAACACGCCGCACGCCGGTTGCGCGCTCGAGTATCTCAAAGGCCGGCGCAACGAACTGCCGGCGAACGTCATTGTGCCCGAACCCATGGGACCCACCGGTGGCAACCTCCCGCACGGCCAGGACGCCGGTTTCCTCGGCAAAGCGTTTGATCCCTTCGTCCTCAACGCCGATCCGTCAAAGGCGGATTTTAAAGTGCCCGACCTGCTGCCGCCGCGTGAAATCGGCGAGGCCCGCTTGCAACGACGACGCGAACTGCGCGACATCGTGGACCAAACAGTCAGGAACTTTGAGGCGAGCGCGCACGCTCGGCTGATGGATTCCAGTTTTGCCTCCGCGTACCGGCTCATGACGAGCGCCAAAGCTCGCGAGGCATTCGACTTGACGAACGAGCCGGAAAAAGTCTGCGAACGCTACGGCATGACCCGCTTCGGCCAGTGCTGCCTGCTGGCGCGCCGTTTGATCGAAGCCGGCGTGCGGTTCGTCACCATCAACACCTTCATCACCGTCTTCGACGAAATCAGCTGGGACATTCACGGCTCGAAACCGTTCACCTCGATCCAGGGCATGAGGGAAATCGTCGCACCCATGTATGACCAGGGGTACAGCGCGCTGATTGAAGACCTCTCCCAACGCGGCATGCTGGACAACACGCTCGTTTGCAACCTCGCCGAGTTCGGTCGCACGCCGAAGATCAACCCGGCCGGCGGGCGCGATCATTGGCCGCAATGTTGGACCGTCTATTTCGCCGGCGGCGGGGTCAAAGGCGGTCGTGTCGTGGGCAAGAGCGATGAGATCGGCGCTTATCCGGTCGAGCGTCCTGTTTCACCTGCCGAGATCGTGGCCACGATATACCACAGTCTCGGCCTTGACCTGGCAACCGAGTTGCCTGGTCCGAACGGCCGTCCCTTCCCGCGTGTGAACTACGGCACGCAGCCGATTCGGGAATTGTTTTAGAGCTGCGCTAACCTTTCATATGAGCATGGTCGGTATGTTGGCCAGCGGTGGTCGAGATTGGAGCTCGTTTGGGCCGAAGGCCGGGCTCGGGGTCTTGATGTGCCTCAACTACGCGGTAGGACGCTTGACCGCTTGGAATCAGTGGAGCGACATCAACTTCGAGTGACCACACAAATCGCGCCCGAATCACTTGTTTTATGAACCTTTCACGTCCTTTAGCGTGTTTCGCGGGCAGCTTCCTTCTTGCTCTTTCCGGCAGGACGGCCGAATCCACCGCCACCGCGCTCACAATCACAAACATCACCTTCCGTAACCACATCCAGCCGCTCCTCGCCAAAATGGGCTGCAGCTCCGGCGCGTGCCACGGCGCCGCCGCCGGCCAGAACGGTTTTAAACTTTCACTCCGCGGCTATGACGACGAAGGCGACTTTCTCGCGCTCACCCGCAACGCGCTCGGACGCCGGATTGTCCCCACCGACCCGGGCCGCAGTCTGCTGTTGTTGAAACCGACGACCGCCGTGCCGCACAAAGGCGGGAAACGATTCGACGTCGATTCCCTGGAATACAACGTCCTGTCCGAGTGGATCGCCGCCGGCACACCCGGACCGAAGCCGGACGACCCGCGCATCGATCAGCTTCAGATTCTGCCGGAGCATGCCGTCCTCAAACCTGGAGCCCATCAACAACTCCTCGTGCGCGCCCACTTCATCGACGGCCACACGGAAGACGTGACGCGCTGGACAAAATACACCGCAGCCAACGCCTCCGTCACCCAAGTGGACGATTACGGCAAGGTGCAGGTCGTCGGCCACGGCGAAGGCGCGGTCACCGCATGGTATCTGAGCCGCATCGCGATTGGCACTATCACCGTCCCTTACACCAACGCGGTTGCCCCCGCCGTCTTTGCCAAAGCGTCGCGCCGCAATTTCATTGACCAACTCGTGCTGGAGAAACTGCAAAGCCTCAATTTGCCGCCGTCCCCGCGTTGCAGCGACGAGGAATTTATCCGGCGCGCGTTTCTCGACACCCTCGGCACCTTGCCGAGCGCCGACGAAACCCGCGCGTTCCTGGCCGAGGCGGGCGACGGGAGCTCACCCCTCACCCCGTCCCTCTCCCCTCGGAGGGGAGAGGGTGGCCGGAGGTCGGGCGAGGGGACAGCTTCGAAACGCGACCAACTCATTGAATCGCTGCTTGCGCGCCCTGAGTTCGTCGATTACTGGACTTACAAGTGGTCCGACCTGTTGCTGGTCCAGAGCAAAAAGCTGAAAGCGCCCGCGATGTGGTCGTATTACATCCTCACCGCGCAGGGCGGCACGCTCGAAAATGGCGCCGCTAATTTTTACGTCCTGCACGAAGACCCGCGCCTGATGGCCGAGACGACGACCCAGGCGTTCCTGGGCATGTCCGTCAACTGCGCCAGATGCCACAACCATCCGATGGAAAAGTGGACCAACAAACAGTATTACCAATTCGCCAACCTGTTCGCCCGCGTCCGGGCCAAAACCGGTGCCAGCGATGGGGAAGATATTATTTTCGTTTCAAACAGCGGCGACATCGTCCAGCCCCTGACCGGAAAACGGCAACCGCCAGCTCCACTCGACGGCAATCCCCTTCCATTCGATGTTCCGCAGGATCGTCGCGAAGCTCTGGCCGACTGGCTCACCTCGCCCGATAATCCGTACTTCAGCCGTTCGATTGTGAACCGCATCTGGGCGAATTTCTTCGGCGTCGGAATCGTGGACCCCGTCGATGACCTGCGCGCGACCAATCCGGCCAGCAACGAAAAACTTCTCTCCGCCGCGGCGAAATATCTGGCCGACCAGAAGTTCGACCTGAAAGCGCTCATGCGCGCCATTCTCCAGTCGGAAACCTATCAGCGCACCAGCGCGCCGCTGCCTGAAAACGCCGCCGACTCGCGCTTCTACGCCCGTTACTATCAGCGCCGGCTCATGGCCGAGGTCCTGCTGGACGCCTACTCACAGGTGACCGGCGTGCCGACCGAGTTTCGGACCGACCTGCGCAACGAGAACCGCGGCCTCGGCGAGAAATATCCGCTCGGCTTCCGCGCCATTCAGCTTCCCGATACCAAGATCGCTTCTTATTTCCTGAAAACCTTTGGCCGTCCGGACCGCGAGAAGACCTGCGAATGCGAACGCACCTCCGAACCGAACGTCGCGCAAATGCTCCACATCGCCAACGGCGACACGCTCAATCAAAAGCTGATGGCGAACCAGAACGCGATTTCCAGGCTGCTCGCAGACAAAACCTCGCCCGAAAAGATTGTCGAGGAAGCGTACCTCGGTTCCCTCTCGCGCGACCCAACCGGGGCGGAGAAGGAGAAGATTGTCAAGATGCTGAAGGGCGCCGAAGAAAACGAACGGCGTCCGCTGATTGAAGACATGTACTGGGCACTGCTCAGCAGCAAAGAGTTTTTGTTTAATCACTAAAGGAAGGCCGATGGTGAGAAAAACGCTCGCCCTCACCCTGGCCCTCTCCCCCAGGAGAGGGGATTCACTTTCCCCGCGCTGGGAAGGGTCACTAAAAGGTGGGTTGTTCCGGACTGTTCGCACGCTTCTCCCTCTCCCTGGGGCAGAGGGCCGGGGTGAGGGCGAGCCTTGTGCCAAACGAACTTCCAGCGGACGTTTCCACCCAGAGTCATATGCCGGATCATGATCTCACGCGCCGGGATTTCATGAAGCAATCCGCGGCCATTGCGGCGCCAGCGATGCTCGCCGCAAGCGCATTACCGCTCGCCGCAGCCGAGCCGGAATCCGGCGCCGCGCGCAAACTCAAGGTTGTTTGTGTGGGCGGCCATCCGGATGATCCGGAGTCGGGTTGCGCCGGAACCTTGACGCGGTACTCGGAACTCGGCCACTCCGTGACGATCATTTATCTCACGCGCGGCGAACGAGGCATCAACGGCAAGTCGCTGGACGAAGCCGCCAGGATTCGTTCCGCCGAGTGCGAAGCCGCCTGTAAGATCATGGGCGCAAAGCCGGTTTTCTTCGGCCAGATCGATGGCGCCACCGAGTTGAACAAGACACACGTGGACGCGATGACGAAACTCCTGTCCGCCGAAAACCCCGACGTGGTGTTCACCCACTGGCCGATCGACACGCACCTGGACCATCAGGTGGCCAGCCTCCTGACAATCCGCGCCTGGATGGCCTTGCGAAGGCCGCAACTCTACTTCTTTGAAGTCAACAGCGGCAGCCAGACGGAGGGCTTCCTGCCCAACACCTACGTGGACATCTCCTCCTTGCGCGAAAAGAAAAAGGCCGCGCTGTTCGCCCACGTCAGCCAGGACGGCGAAGGCATCTGGCGCCAGCATCATGAAGTCATTGCGAACTGGCGCGGGCGCGAGGCCGGTGTCAGCGCGGCGGAAGCCTTCGTCCATTTGAGCCGCGAAAGCCAAACCACGAAGTTGCCCGGAGTATGATCAGGAACTCGAATGCGCCCCGGAGGAGTGCAAGAAGTCTACCCATGAACCTCAGAAAGTGGCACAGGCATCCTGCCTGTTCGGGACTGACAGGCTGGAAGCCTGTCCCACTCTGCAGCCGGCGCCCCGGTTCATTGCCCCAACTCACGTCCAAGTTTTGGAGGTGTTCCCTTTCCATGAACCCTAAGGTAGGGCGGGCTGTCCCCAGCCCGCCGGGCCGCGGCGCGGTGAGGACACCGCACCCCACCCGTTGGCGAGGTTCATGGTCCCAATGCATGTGGAAAAACGAAAAGGGGCTTCCCAAGAACCGCCCCCTCCCCTTCGCGATCGCCACCATCCTCCTCTCCACCGCCGCCGTCCGGTCCGCCGAACCGCCGGATTACTCCGCCGTTGACGCGATCGTCACCGAATATTGCCTCGATTGCCACGGATCGACCGAGCCGGAGGGCAAGCTGATCATGGAATCGCACGAATTGCTGATGAAAGGCGGCGAGAGCGGCGCCGTGATCGTTCCCGGCAAAAGCGCGGAGAGCCTGCTGGTGAAAATGATCGAAGGCCGGGCCGAAAAGGACGGCAAGACCCTGATCATGCCCCCGGGAAAAAAGCGGGACAAGCTCAGGCCGGACCAGATCGCGCTCATCAAGGCCTGGATTGACGCCGGAGCCAAACCGCCGGTGGAAGTGAAAATCAGGGAGTTGCTCACGCCGAAGATCGAGCCGAAGGTGCCACCGCGCAAAGCGGTCAACGCGATTGCTTACCTGCCGGCCAAAAAACTCATCGCCATCGCCCGCTATGGAGAGGTCGAGCTGCGTTCGGCCGAGACGCGCGCGGTTGTACGCACCCTCAAAGGCCATCGTGGCAACGTGAACGCCGTGACGTTTTCGCCCGATGGCAAATTCCTTTTTGCCGCAGGCGGCGAAGCCGGATGGCTCGGCGAAGCGAGGCAATGGGACCTTGCCGACGGCCATCTGTTCTACGTGTTCGAAGGCCACAAGGACGCGATCTACTCCCTGGCTGTCTCGCCGGACGGCAAGGCGCTCGCCACCGGCGGCTACGACCAGAAGATCAGGCTGTGGAACGTCGAGACCGGCGAGGAAATCGAAACGCTTTCCGGCCATAACGGCGCGGTCTTCGGTCTGGCCTTCCGGCCGGACGGAAAAATTCTCGCCAGCGCCGGCGCGGACCGCACGGTGAAACTCTGGGACGTGGCGACCGGCGAACGGCGCGACACCCTTTCGCAGCCGCTCCGTGGACAATCGAATCCGCTTCTGGCAAATCAGCGAGACTGCGGCGGAAACGACCAACCCGATCCTCGAAGCGCGTTTCGCGCACGAGGGCGCCATTCTGAACGTCGCCTTCTCGACCGACGGCAAAACGCTCGTGTCCTCGGCCGACGATCGCACGGTCAAACTTTGGGATGCCGTCGAGTTGAAAGAAAAGTTGTCGCTGGAGAAGCAGCCGGACTGGGCGCCGGCACTGGCGTTCGTGCTGGACGACAAAGCAGTCGCCGTCGGTCGGCTCGACGGCTCCGTCGAATTCTACGACACTCAGATCGGCAAAGTGAAGTCGCCGGCCAAACCGGAGTTGTCGCGCGCCGAACCGCGCGGCATCCAGCGCGGCAAGGAAGTTCGCATCAAACTGCTTGGAGCCAATCTCGTCGGCGTCACCGGGGTAAAATCGCACGACGCCAGAATCAAAGTCGGACTGGCCAAAGATGCCGAGGCCAAGTCCAGCGGGATTTGGGTCGACGTGATGACGCCCCACGATCTGCCGCGCGGAACTTACGAGCTTTCGGTGACAACCTCGAACGACGAGAGCGGGCGCATCAAACTGCACGTGGACGATTTGCCGCAGGTTTATCTGTCCGGCACGAACCGGATTCATGCTGTCGCAACGTTGCCCGCTTCCTTTTGGGGCGCGCACGAAAAAAGCGGCGACCTGGACCAGTTCGACTTCGACGCGAAGGCGGGCGAGACGCTGGTGTTCGACGTCGCCGCGAAGAGTCTCGGCTCGAAAGCCGAAGCGGTGCTCACCTTGCTCGACGCGAGCGGCAAGGTGCTTGCCAGCAACAACGGTTTTGACGGGAGCCCGGACCCGTTGCTGGCCTGCAGGTTTGCCGCCGACGGGAGCTACAGCCTGCGCTTTACCGGCTCTCGATCGGCGCGTTTTCGTATGTGACCGGTTTTTTCCCGTTGAGCGTGCCGTCCTCCAAGGAGACCGAGGTGGAATTGATCGGCTACAATCTGCCGCCGGTCCATGCGCTGAGAGTCAAGGCGGAAAAACCGGGTGAACTCGAGCTGCCGATAGACGCGGAGCGAGTCCGCAGCCGGCGCGCATTCAAGGTGGTGGTGGGCAGTTGGCCTGAGGCGGTCGAGTCGGAACCGAACGACACGCCGGAACAGGCGACAAAGATTACTCCGCCGTGCGCTGTGGCCGGTCGCATCTGGCATTCCCCTCCCCGTGAACCTCGTAGCAGCCGACGTGAGGAGGCTGATTACTCCAAATCCGAAATCCGAAATCCGAAATCCGAAATCGATGAGAGCCTCCTCACGTCGGCTGCTACGGTTCCCGGACACACCGCGCAGGAAGGTGAGGGGTCTGTCGCCGGCCAGCCGATTGACACTGCGCCATCGCCCCGGCTTTCCCACACGACCTCCGAGGAGAGGGGGAACCATTCTGCGGCGCCCGGCGAAAGCCCGAGTCCAAGACCTGGCGACACCCA
>QHPW01000001.1:7372-9736 GCA_003219675.1 Verrucomicrobiota bacterium | reverse complement strand
CACGGCAATCAACTTCCGCTCCATTGATTCGAATGGGAACGGGGCGCGCCTGGACAACTACGAGGAGATGGAGCTGAACGAATATGTCTATTTCAACGGCGAAGTGGTCAAGCTGTTTCGCATGCCCCAAGGACCGGATTCGGACATGCTTTTCTACGCCTCGAACGGAAAGCGCCGCGCCTATTTCGACACCAGCGCGATGGCACACGCGCTCGATGAGCCGGCTTACGTGGTCGAACCGCATCCGCCCGGCGCCAGACTCGTTTCCAATGGACTGCCGGTGTTCCCGCTCCACTACGAGAACGACGACGACGGCGAACGAAAGTTGGGCACGGACTCGAAGCTCCTGTTCACCGCGCCGGCGGACGGCGCCTATCTGGTCCGCGTCACAGACGCGCGCGGCTATGCCGGCGACCGCTTCGTCTATCGGCTGATGATTCGCGAACCGAAGCCCGATTTCAACGTGACGTTGAACGGCGCCAACCCGACGCTCAACGCCGGCAGTGGCCGCGAGTTTTCCGTCAACGCCGAACGCATGGACGGCTTCGACGGTGACATCCAGGTGGTCGTCAGCGGCCTGCCGCGCGGCTTTTCCGTTTCGACGCCGCTGGTGATTCAAGCCGGGCACACCGAAGCCAAGGGCGCGCTGCACGCGGCGCTGGACGCCGCCAAACCGGAGGAGACCGACGCCGCCTCAAAGGTCATCGCGACTGCGACAGTCGCCGGCCAGGTTGTGACCAAAGAGGTAAACAACTTCGGCAAAATCACTCTCGACGGCAAGCCGAAGCTGTTCGTTTATTTCGAACCGGATTCTCAGAAGCAGCCGGCGAGCCCGGTGTCCAGCGGGCCCGGCAGACCGCTCGAAATCATCATCGCCCCGGGGCAGACAGTCCCGGCCATGCTGAGGATCCAGCGCAATGGTCACGATGATCTCGTCACCTTCACCGTCGAAAACCTGCCGCACGGCGTGATTGTGGATAACATCGGCCTTAACGGCGTGCTGATCCCGAAAGGTGAAAGCGAACGCCAGATTTTCCTGACCGCGGCGAAGTGGGTGCCGGAGACGGACCGCCTTTGTTACGCGGTGGAGAACCAGGCAGGACGGCAAACGTCGTTGCCGGTTTGGCTCCAGGTGCGCAGGCCTTCAGGAAAAGTGGCGGTCGCAGGCAAGTAATCCCAGCGGCGATCTGGCAAGACGCTGACACGCCAGGGTTCAAGGTCCTGAGGCGGGTTTTGAAATCGTGGAGGTTCGCCCTGTGACCAAGGGCTGCGTCCAGGCCCGCTCGAATTCCCCTTTGGCGTAGGGATTGGCTTTGAGCTTCGAGGAAAGGATCCGGGCGCGGACGTAGATTTCGTCGCCTCGCAACCTGTAACCCGGCGCCGTTCCTTTGACCTCGGCCAGGACTTCGCCGATGTCTTTGCTGTATCGCCGCGTCACCGCCAGCGGCTCGCCTTTTTTGTCGAGGACCGGTTCACTCGTCCGGTCGAACCCTTTGCGCGTGCCGATGAATTGCGTCGTGTAAGTAACGCCCTCCTCCGGCTCGATCTCGATTTCGTAACGGTCCGTGCCGCGGCGCACGTCCTTCAAACGCACGCCGGACGAAGCGTAGAACTCCCCGGCCTCCATCGCCGCGACGATGTTCGTGGCGCTGAGGGCCGCCGCGCGGACGACGACCCACCCGCGGCCGGGATTGCTGTTGGACGGCGATTGTTTGTGGTGGTTGTGCGCGTCATCCACGGCCAGCGCGTAAAGCGGCCCCTGATTGAATTCCGTCAGGCGCATCGTCTGCACAATGTCCCAGAGGCGGTCGGTGCCGGCATGCGTGTCGTCTCCCTCGTTGTGCACGGCCGGATGACCGTTATAAACTTCAAAGAAGCGCTCGCCCTTTACCCGCATCAGGTCCTCGGCGGTGACGCCCCAGCTGAAGTTGGGATGGTTCAGGTGGGGAATCATCGGCTGGCCGGTGCGTTGATGCTGCTCGAACACCGCGTTGACGTCGTTTTGCATCACTTCAAGGACGCTGTTACCGCCCTGGGGCTTGATCAGGTCGCGCAGGTTGGTCGCGTTCAGATGGACGGGCGTCAATTTGTATTTATCGGTGATTTCTTCGCTTTGAATCATCAGGAAGCGTCCCGGTTCCTCGAAGAGACGGCGGAATTCGTTCAGCGTCCTGAGGCGGACCTGTGGTTTGCCCTTCTTTTCCCCCCGTTGGACCCAGTTTGTGCCGAATCTCTTCAAATACTTTTCCAACGCGGCCTGGCCGCCCTTGTTGTTCGTTGCTTCGATCCACTGCTCGCCTTGCAGCAGGATGTTGTGGTCGGACAGCGCCAGGAACTGGTAGCCATGCTGTTTGTACCAATCGA
>QHPW01000001.1:0-7335 GCA_003219675.1 Verrucomicrobiota bacterium | reverse complement strand
TTCCACCAGGGAGATCGTGTAGGGGCGGTTTCAGCCAGAACGCGGGAGACAACGAGAACAAGCGCCAGCGCGCCGACCCAACGCAAGCCACGTCCGGCAATGTGGGGTCCAAGTCGGTGATTCATCTTGTGCGCGGGTTACGGCGCTTCAGGGATGCGCGTTACGGTCCGGGTCCGTACTCTGTGCCGCTGGTCATGAAACTGTCGAGTAATTTCTGATTTGTCTGCCGGGCGGCGACCCACTCCGCGTGGCCGTCGGCGAAACCCCAGTTCCAACCTTTTTCGCCGTGATTGTTCATCGGGTCGGGACGATTGTTGCGATTATTCGGGTAGGGCGCAGGCAGGTTGTCATCGGCGTCGAGGACAATCACCACGCGAGTGGGTCCGACGGGCAGAACGGTCTTCGGCGATTTGTGTTTTCTGAACACACTTCTGCCTCTAAATATTCTGATGCACTCCTCCTCGTCGTCGTCGTACTAGCCTCCGAGACTCAGAAAGGCCCTGAACTTCGATTCCGTCCGCCAGGCAGGTAGCATTTCCACATTCACCTCTCCGAAACTGACGTGTCCTTGACATTGCCGCGCTGCCGGGAACGATAAGGCCTGACGCTTCTTTACGATGACGCCGACCTGGAAACAGCAGCGCCCCTCACAATGAACCTCGTAGCAGCCGACGTGAGGAGGCTCCGATCAATTTCGGATTTGGGATTTCAGATTTCGGATTTTGAAAAACGAGCCTCCTTACGTCGGCTACTACGGTTGACATGACGCTAGGCGAAGCCGCCGCGGCCGGAATGTTACGAGAGGAGCGTTGAATACCTGGGAATTCCTCGAAGGCGGGCGCCTCTGGCATGGGTCCGGGGCTGATAGAGCGATTGCCCAAAAGAAATTTCCGAAATGCAGGTTTGCCCCACCATTTCGGAAATTAATTTTGGCAACCTGTATAGCGGACTCTGAACAGAGAACACCGCCGATCGTCAAGATCGGTTGAGGGCGCTGAGAACGGCTTTTACCGACGCGAGTTCGATATTGGTGTCCACGCCGGCGCCCCAGCGGATGCGGCCATCACTGTGTTTGACCTGGATGTAGGCAATCGCGGCCGCCTCTTCGCCGGCGCCGAGAGCGTGTTCGCTGTACTGCGTGATCTCGAAGCGCGGCACTCCAGCCGTGCTGAAGCCGTGCACCAGCGCGGCCAGCGGACCGTTGCCTTCACCGGAGAATTCGACGGGCTGCTGGTCCCGAAGCAGGCGCGCGTGGCATCGGACCAGGCCGTTCCGGCTCTCGGTTTCGAATCCCTGGAGCTGCCAGGGCGCGGTGCGCTCGATGTATTCGCGCCAGAACATCGCCTTCAACTCGGCGCCGCTCACCTCGCGGCCGAGGCGGTCCACCGCGTCGTTGGCGATCGGGCCGAACTCGCGTTGCATTTCCTTGGGCAGTTCGATGCCGAACTCGCTTTCGAGCAGATAGGCCACTCCGCCCTTGCCGGACTGGCTGTTGACGCGGATGACCTCGCGGTATTCGCGACCGATGTCGGTCGGGTCGATGGTAAGATAGGGCACGTCCCAGTGCTGACGACCGCCCCGCTCCCATTCGGCGAGACCCTTTTTGATCGCGTCCTGGTGCGAGCCACTGAACGCGGTGAAAACGAGTTCACCAGCATACGGCTGGCGCGGCGGCACGGTCATGCCGGTGCAACGCTCGTAAACCTCAAGCATCGCGGTGAGGTCGGAGAAATCGAGCTTCGGATCGATGCCGTGCATGTACAGATTCAACGCGACCGTCACGATGTCCAGGTTGCCGGTGCGTTCGCCGTTGCCGAAGATCGTGCCTTCGACCCGGTCCGCGCCGGCGAGCAAGCCCAGTTCCGTGGCCGCCACGCCGGTGCAACGGTCGTTATGGGTGTGCAGGCTGATGACCAGCGAATCGCGGTCCCTGATATTCCGGCAAATCCATTCGATTTGGTCGGCATAAACGTTCGGCATCGCAACTTCGACGGTGTCGGGCAGGTTCAGGATCATTTTACGCTGCGGCGTGGGTTGCCACACATCCATGACCGCTTCAGCGACTTCCTTTGCGAACTCCACTTCCGTCGCGCTGAAGCTTTCCGGCGAATACTGAAGCATGACCTCTGTGCCCTTGAGCCGCGGCAGGCGGTCCTGGATCCACTTTGCGCCACGCACGGCCACCTGGACGATCTCTTTCTTCGCCTTGCCGAAGACGACACGGCGCTGGGCGGGCGAGGTCGAGTTGTAGAGATGGATGATCGCTTTCCTGGCGCCGACCAACGACTCGAAGGTTCGCTCGATCAAGTCCTCGCGCGCCTGCACGAGCGCCTGAAGCCAGACATCCTCCGGTGCGCGGTTCTCGGCAATGAGCCGGCGGTTGAAAGCAAACTCCGTGTTCGACGCTGAAGGGAACCCGACCTCGATCTCCTTAAAGCCGCATTTGACCAGGGTTTGAAACAGTTCCAGCTTCTGGCTCACGTTCATCGGCACGGCGAGGGCCTGGTTGCCGTCGCGCAGGTCCACACTGCACCAGATGGGCGCGCGCGTGAGGACGCGATTGGGCCACTGCCGGTCCGGCAAATGGACCGGCGCGAACGGACGATACTTTTGAGACGGGTCCTTCAACATAGGCTCAATCAATTTGCAAATTAAACCACGGATGGACACGGATGGACACGGATAAAATGCGCGGAGCGCGGGTCTCAGTTTGCTTCGCCTCACTTCGCACCAGGCCGCGTCGAACCGCAACTGGTGAACGGCCTTGGAGCGGACTGAAGTCCGCGTTCGAATCGCCTGAACCTTGCGCGCCCCGTTTGTATCTGTGTTTATCCGTGTTCATCCGTGGTAAAAAAACAAAAACCCCACCGCCGTTTGGCAGTGGGGTCCTGGAAATTCCGTGTAATTCGGCTAGAACCCGACTGCCACGCGACGCAGTAGCAGCGCGCCTGCCAGCAGTTGAAGGTTCAAACGACGATTCACAGCGATACCATTAGCTGCTTACGTCGCGCGCGTCAATTTGTATTTTGCTGTTCGCCGAAGGCTGATCCTGCCACATTGGGGCGGAATTGGACTCCGCAATCCATGAATGTTCAAATTGCCGTCCTGTGTGATGCCGCGACCGACTACGGTGGAAAGCTGAATTTGCTCGGCACTTTCGACACCATTGTGACGCAACAACTGCCCGCGGTGCATCCGCAATGTTCCGTCGCACTGCGGACCATTTTCAGCAGAGTGGAAGAGGGCTCGCACAAAGTGAAGATGAATTTCGTGGACGAAGACGGGCGATTTGTGATGCCGAGCATTGACATGCCGGTGGAGGTCACGCTGCCGCAGGACGCGAACTTCGTGGCGCGCAATTTCATCATTAACATCCAACAGTTGAAGTTCGACAAACCCGGCCAATACGCCATTGATATCGCGATCGACGGCCGGCAGGAATCGACCATCCCGCTGCACGTCAGGCACATTCCGCCGCCGAATCAGGCCTGACGCCGGCGATTCAATCCGGATTCCTGAGCCGCGGGCCCAACCGCGGTTTTTCCGTCGCGCGCCGCACCCTTGTCAACAAATTGTTGAAGAAAAATTTCTTCTTCCGGCGCGCTTACCCCTTGCGCACCGGGAGGAGTTTTGCTTTCTTATCAGGGCACCCGTTGAAATCGTATTTGCAACGGGTATGTTTAACCCGATGCAAACGTTGCACACCATGCCTTCGAGTCAGCCGCACAGCTCCCATCACAGCCGTTACTCGGACAGGAACATGGCCAAACCGATCAACTTCTTTTGCGTGGCGCCGGAGGCTCAGTCGGTCACGGTGGTCGGCGATTTCAACGAGTGGCGCCCCCAGGTCCATCCCATGCAGCAGCAGTCGGATGGGTCCTGGCAACTGCAAATCCCTCTGAATCACGGGCATCATCACTATACATTTCTAGTGGATGGCAGGCCGGTGCTCGATCCACGCGCCATGGGCATCGCGCGGAACGAAAAGAACGAACGTGTCTCGCTGATCGCGGTCAGTTGAAGCTCGACCCGATTTTGGGAGGCGGTCAGGGAGGGACAAAACTTTTATCGTCCCTTGCGCCCTTGAACCGACCTTCATGCGCAGTCTCCAATCCAGAAATTGGCATTGCATCGGGGTCATGAACGGTGGGGCGAGACTCCGTCGAGCCCTAACTTCCAAGGGATAGAAATCAGGGCTCGACGGAGTCTCGCCCCACCCGGTTCATGGATAGGCTGGACGCCATTTTGGCGTACATTGGAGCGGTGAACCGCGGCACCGAATGCAGAGTCGGACAGGCTTCCAGCCTGTCAGCCCCGAACAGGCAGGATGCCTGTGCCACTTTCTGAGGTTCAAGGGAAGCGAACACCTCCGAAATCCGGACGTGAATCGGAGCCATGAACCCCAACTGGTAGGGTGCGGTGTCCTCACCGCGCCGCGGCCAGGCGGGCTGGGGACAGTCCGCCGTGTAGCCCGTGACTCCAAGGATTTAGCCAAACTTTATGCACTGAACATAAATTGGTTGCGAACAAATTCAAGCGTAACTTTTTCACTGTTTCGCTAAACCCAAATTATTCATTTATAACGATTCCTGCTGGCAAATCTGCTGGCAGCGACGTGAGCATCTGCGGCAAAATGGAGAACACGATGGGACGGTTCGTGAAACTTTCAACGCGACTGTTGCCGCCGGAGCGCGTCTCCGGCGGCGGTCGCTGAGGTTGGATGTTGTGCCGCTTCGCGCCCTATGACACGAAAGGCTGTAGTTCTCTTTAAGTTTGATGTTCCAGAAATTTCTCACTTGGGACAGGAGGATCGTCAGCGCATCCTTAGCCAATGCTGGGATTCGGTTGCAGTACAGGAGGCGTGGAAGCGTTATTGGAACCGTCCACAGCAGATTCCGTTCATTCCACTTTTCATCATCGCGCCCTATTGCGCTCTCACGTACAGGAGCATCGGTTTCACTCTCCTGATTTCATTGCCGGTTGTGTTCGTAGGATTTTATTTCGTGAAGCGACACTACAAGAGGCAGCTCGTAACCGTGATTCGACGAGCTGCGACTGACCATTTATGAAGCATCGGGAGTATCAAATCGCCAGGCAACAGCCGCTGCGCCTTCAGTTTTCGATGGCATGGGAGATTGGCTGCTCCCCGGCTTCGGCGAGGCGCAGTTTCCAGCGGCTGTGCCTGAACGTTAGCCCGCTACATCTCATGCGAGTGTTACGCATAGCACCTTTGATCGTCGCGGTTTTGCTCACGACGCTTTTCGGTGCTTACTACATCAAGACCGTGCGTTGGTTGCTGGATGGCGGCCTTGAGACTGGGGGCTCGAGCTTCCCTCGTGTTTGCTACGATCTCCGCAACGACATAGATGTTATTGTTTGGAGAGCATTTCCTCAGTCGAGACCTTTGGCCCATGATGGCTGGAGATTGTTTCATTACGGTGATGCGCCGGAGGGCACGACGGCTGTCGTCTATTTCCCATCGTGGTATTTGCTGATACCGTTAGCGGCATTTTGGGGTTATGCAGTTTTTGCGACATCGATTGGCGGCCTAACGAAGCAGACATAGCATTGACCGACTGAGCGGAGCGAAGAAGCGTCGGTGCTATGCGGAGTTGAACGTGCCTGCTTGACACTAGGCTGTCTCTCGCCTTACTGCATAGACATGACAAACAATCCTTTGTCCGAATTGTCGCTTCAACAGTTGAAACGAGCCGTTGCCGTCCGACAGAAAATCGAATCCTTGCGGACGGAACTGGATCGAATCGTCGGCAACCACGCCACAACCAAGAAGAATGGTGCTCCAAGGAGGAAGCGCAAACTGAGCGCGGCAGCCAGAGCCAGAATTTCAGCGATGATGAAAGCCCGGTGGAAAAAGTTCAGGGCGCGAAAGGTAAAGAAGTAACCCACCGACCGTTGCCTGGCGATTCGGCGATGCGCCGACTGGATCATAGCTCCCGGCCAAGGCGTAAAGTCTGGCTCCGATGCGACACAAGGCCTCGTGGTGCCAACGAGCTTAAATGGTCGAGGCTGAATTCGTCCCCGAACACGTGGATGAGCAGTTGTTCCACGTCATCCGCGATGCCCTGTTCAAACCAATCGGTGCCGGGCTTGAATAGGTTCAAGACCAGTTCACCGGCCGCGGGCGGCTTTTTCGGCTTTGTAGAGGTCGACATGCCGGACGTGTAAGCCAATTTTCACGAATTTCCCGTTATGTATTTACAGGAGTGAACTGTTCCCAGGGAAAAACGTCCGTTCCGTGATTGAAACAACGCGGCGGCGACTGGTGGTTGAAGGCAAGGCCAAGTTGCTCGGCGCATTGCATTATGACTTGCTTTGCCTCGGCCTCGCCGAGTGAACCCATGACGAGCTTGAACTGAAATTGCAAGTTGGCATCTCGGCATTTCCACTTCTTTGGCAATTCGCTGAATAAAGCTTCCTGATCGAATGGTTCTCTCCAATTTTTCCCTTCAACCCCTGGTTTTGCTGCAAACTAGACGAGCACGCTGTCCCTGGTTCCGATCAAATTGACCAGGTATCTGACCCCCGCTTGGTATCCTGCGTTGCTCAGAATCCGCTTCGCTTCATAAAGAAACGTCCAGATGATGCCAATGATCTGGACGTAGTAGAAAATCTTGAAGCCAGCGGCGTCCGGTTTTGGTCTGTATATTCGCGCGACTTTCGAATGATGGCAGTACTCCATAGCACCAGTTATCTCGATACGAACAAATCGGTTCCAACATTCCTCGCCGCTATCTTCCCAAGTATGAGGCTCGAACAGTATCGCGGATTTGGCGGTTGTAATCGCCTGACTGGGCATTGTGAACTGTTCATATGGTTTATCACTCCGTGTGGCGTGGTTGGGCAGCGTCCTCGCAAGATCAGCGATGTCGAGGTTCACAGGCTGGTTCGACACGGGTTCCACAACGAGCGAAAGCCAGTGAGATAGTCGGTGAACCTGAACGCCGCCTTCCTGCCGTTCGCAAATTCCCAACTTAGTTGCCCACTCATTAAGTCCGAACGAAACCCGATCGGGATGAGCGTAGCCATTCCTCTCAGCGAACTCAGGTTTCGCAGAGACAGGAAGAACTTCCAGTGGCGGCTCCGGCCTTTCAACCACGGGCTTCACAAGGAAGTCGCCGCCCGGCCCGCCTGGAAGGTGCTCGCCGTTTGGTGTACACAGGATGAAATCACCGTCTCCTTCCAGGTGTCCAAAGTGTGGAGTCTGATTTGATCTCGGGTCGGTGCCCACTTTCTGGTACACGTAATTCATCAATTGGGAAGCGGTGAGCACGCCGTTTACGCTGGCTTTGCCCCGCAGGCCCTCCAATAGATGGC
>QHPW01000407.1 GCA_003219675.1 Verrucomicrobiota bacterium | reverse complement strand
CCTGACTCGAAAACGAGACGGAACAAAAACAATTCCACCAGCGTCGATTACACGTTGACGGTGCCAAAGCAAAGCCGTCTCGACGGCGTCGGCACGGTCAACGGCGGAATCGAAATCGAAAAAGTGAGCGGCGATGTCGAGGCCAGTTCGGTCAACGGTTCTGTCATTGCCACCGGACTGGAGGGCGACGTCGAGCTATCCACTGTCAACGGCTCCGTCAAAGCCACTTTCGCCGCAGTGAAGAAGGCGGTCTCGCTCAAGTCCGTCAACGGCGCGGTGTCCGCCGCCCTCCCGCCCGAAGCCAACGCGGATGTCTCGGCGAACACGCTCAACGGCGGCATCACCAGCGATTTCCCGCTCCCGGCGAAAAAGCATTTTCCGGTCGGGCAAAACCTTGACGGCAAACTCGGCGAAGGCGGCCCGGCTTCAAATGCGGAATTCAGAATGCGGAGTGCGGAATGAAGTACAACGGACGACTGACGACGGACAACCAGCAAATGACCAAATCGTAAATCGTAAATCTAAAACTGAGAATTCATGAACGATCCTCGCTACGCCGTCCGCGTGTTGCTGAAAAATCCGGCCTTCACGGCGATTGCGGCGGTGACGCTGGCACTGGGCATCGGAGCGAACAGCGCGATCTTCAGCTTCGTCAACGCCATCCTGCTCCGTCCGCTCCCCTATAAGGCCGACACACTTGGGGTCAGTTCTTGATATTGGAAACTCGGAACATCCAGAGTGTTTTGACGCGGGCGCTGAACGGTTGACCGCGTTCGTCCATAATCAAGCCCCCGCCGCTGCTCCCGCTTTCCAGTTTCACCGAGAAACTATTGGAAGCTGCGGTCCGGTTCACCAAAGCAACTCCAGGAGAGAAGACAAAGCCACAGCGGCGGCATCAGACGTCGCCGGACGCGCATCCTCGGAGGAGGGCAGGCCATGCGTCGGGGTGCGACGAGTTCCTTCATTCGCGCGAGCGGCTGTGTCGAGCCGAAACTACGCTCGGCGCGAACCAATCTCCCGCACGATGGCGGCGTTTCCGCCCACTTGATCGCCCAACTGCTGATACATCCCCACGATCACCGCGTCGGTGGGTTTGATGTTGCTGAAAGCGGTCTGGAAACACTGGCGAACCTGCGCGGGACTTTCAATTCTCCGGCCGGCGGCGAGGATTTTGTAAGCGAGACAGGGTTTGCGCGTTGCCTGGATGACTTTGAACATCCGCGGCGGGTCGCTCGGCAGATAAATTTCCCCCAACGGCAGCTCGCCGCCCAACAGCTTCTGGAACTCCTCGCGCGGCCGGGTCAGATAGTAGAGGCAGCACATATAGTAATCCACGTGCCATCCTTTCTCCTCCGCCAGTTCGATCAGGGCCGGATTGTGGGCGGAGAGGCCGACGAGCACGCCGGCGTCGCGGATGCGCTTCAGTAAATCGGCCAGCACATCGAGCTTGTCTTGCCGATACAAGCGTTCGCCCAGGGAGCCGTGCGGCGCGATGCCGATGGGTTTGCGTTTGGCAGCGTCAGCAATGAGGTGCGGTGTTTCGGCCCAATCGGGTTTGCCGAGGCAGAGCCAGTGCATTTTGCCGCCGGCTGCGCGGTAGCGGTCCAGGTCGGAAAGGGTACGCTCGGCGTAACTGTTCTGCCAGGTGTTGATGCCGTTGGCTTCGCAGTGGTTGAGCAGTTCGATGACGCGTTCGGGGGTGTGCCACACGGTTTGGTATTGACTGAGGATGTTGTTGAAGTGCGAATAGCCGTAAATGGGGTTGCCGCCGATGATGAGACGCGTGACTTCGTGCGGTCCAAGCCTGATCGTTGGCAACCTGGAAGCGGCCGGTGTGCTCGCGGCGCGCGCCTGCGGTGGCAGTTCGGACAAGACTGCGGCTCCCGCGGCGAGGCCGGTCGCCTGCTGGAGGAACTGACGCCGCGTGGTGGGCGAACCATCGCATTCCGATTGAGAGATAAGATCGTGTGGGTTCATAGCGGTCCCAGACTGCTTCCAAGTGTCGTCAAATTCAAATGGAAACACGCGGCGGGAATGTCTTAATTTCAGAATCTAAACTGTAGCGGCGCTCTTTGAGCGCCGCGCGGTTTTGGGCGGTCACAGACCGCCGCTACAACCCGATTAACGCACCGCCCACGCGGAATGGCTCGGTGCGAATGTCAGAGAAGCGGTGGTCGCACGAAGTCCGAATTTGTGCAATCCAATCAGTTTTTTGCTGCCCACCATTTCAATACTCGCAGCGCGCGAAGCGTGTTCCAACGGCTGGGATTGCCGAGCCGTTCCAATTCAAAGTAGGTCTTGCCTCGGTAGCGATTCTGCAGCGGCCACCGTCCGTCCTCACCTTGGCCGCGGCGGACGATCTCGACTGCCTCGGTCAGGCGCGAGTCGCGAGGTGCGTTGACCGCTTGAAAGTAATCGAGAGCCCGGAGGATGTCGTAGTGCCATCGCGGCGGGAATGAAAAGCGAAGGAAGATTGGATTGATGATTTCGCCGGTGCGGTCGGAGCGAAAGAGCCGGTGCATCAGCAGGAATTCGCGGGCTTGGCATTGCGCGGCTCGCACCGTCTCCGCGTTGCGTCCACGTTGAAGTTCATAGAGCCGCAAACCCTCGAGCACGCTGAGGGTGGTATGAACCGAAGAATGCGTCGCTCCATAGGGCCGCTGACAGTTCCACCCACCGTCGGGCATCTGCTCCGCGAGCGCGTAATCGACAAGGGTGTCGAGCCGGTCGTCGTCGAACCCGAAGTAAGAGAGGATGGAGAGCACCATGCCGGTGATGCAGGTTTCGCCCCGGCCTCGCCATCCGTAATTGATCCCGCCATCGCGTTGCAGTCCTCGGTCGAGAAGCGGCGCGCAGGCCCGGCGCGCCTTCCGGTTGGTCGCGGGCAGACCGAAGTCGCGCAGCAGAAGCATGGTGTAGGTCGTCGAGGTCCACTTGGGGGAGTACAATCCGCCGTCCGAGGACCGACCGACCGCCCAGGTGCCCGCGCGATCCTGTCTGGCGAGGAGACGGGCGCCCCAACCCTCGCGCGCGACCTTGCCCCGCTCGCGCTCGACGCTGCGTTCGGTGGCTCCGACCAAATCCCGCAACGTTTGCCAGCGGATCGCCGGGTCGCCCTCGAGGAGCCATTGAACGGCCCTATCCGGTGGGGACATTGAATTCACTCTCGATGCGTTCATGCGCTCGATGCCAGGTCAACGGACCAAATCCCCGGCGACACACAGCCGCCTTCATTCCAAGATGAAAAACCCGGCTGCAGCGCGACTCTTAGCGCGGTTATTTCATACTCCGCATGAAATCACAACAGTTTGTAGCCACCGACGTGAGGAGGTGGACCGTCGCGATGCCCATTTCTGTCCGCCTCCTTACGTCGCCGGCTAGGCGCGCTCTGAAATATCCAGGTCAGGCCGTCTGCGAATGCAGCGCGATCCGGTTGCCTTCGGAATCACGGATGACCGCGCGAAAGCCATAGGGTCCGATGGGGTGTTTGTCCTTGAGAACTTTTCCGCCGCCCTTCTGGACAGCTCGAACCGCGTCATCCAGCCGGCCCTCGACGCTCAGATAAACCAGCGGGCCATGCTCGGACGGCTTGTTATCTTCCATCTGGACCAGGCATCCGGAGACACTTTCGTTGGCATGGGGCAGCAGACCAAAATCGCTCCCTGGCATCGACTGTTTGATCACGGCTGTGCCAAGGACCGCGGAATAAAACTGAATGGCTCGATCAAGGTTGTTGACGGGAATATCTGTCCAACAGAGGGTGTTGCCTTTGCTCATAGGATGCCTTGTGTTTAGGTTGTTCGATAAACGGGCTGGGAGTGTCCTAATCTGGTGGCGGCGGTGCTGCGGCACCGCCGTGCGCCGCGGCAGCGGGGCACCCACGGGAGGGAAATTAGGGACACTACCGACGGGCTTGATTTCTTGCACAACTCGAATTGCCTGGCAAGTTCCGTTCCGTGCGTTTTGGAACGCCGGATGCCTGTTGAAGCGTCCTCATGACTTCACAGTGATGTCGACCGTCTCGATCGCAGAGTGGCCGGATTTTTGGAACGGGCGCGGCATGGGTTGGGCGTTGCCTTTCTCGTCGATGGTGCGACAGCGCAAGGTGTATTCGCCTGTGGGCAGCCCGGTGAGCAGCGCGGCCCAATGCGCTTTCGCCAGCCGCATCGGCCACGCGCGCGTCTGGCCGGTCGCGGGGTCAAAGCCCAGAGTGTTCGAAGGGATCTTCCCTCCCGGCAAGGCGCCCCAATGCTTCGGCGGCAGGAGGACCTGGGCATCGATCCAGGGCGCATTGGAAAAGGAACGGTCCTCGGCGGGCTGCTCGATGGCGTTGGATTGAATCCAGACCTGCACCTTCGACAGCCCGGCCAAGCCGACTTGAGCGTAGCCGGTGACCGGGATCGATTCGCCGGCTTCCACGCTGCGCGGGACAGAGAGCGTCGCTGCAAAGGTCTTGAGCCAACTATCGACATCGTTGTTGCCTTCGGCGTAGGTGTCGTTGGCATGATAAAGGTTTGTGAGCACGACGTGCGTGAGCCACTTGATCGATTTGAAGCCGTAAGCTTCGGGCACGACCACGCGCACCGGCCCCCCGCGCTCGCTGTCGAGCCACTGACCGTTGAGCTTGTAGCACAGGATCACTGGCGGTAGATCGAACGGGTCTTCGAGGACGCGGCTGATCGGCAACGAGCTGCGGAACATCTGCCGCGGGTCGTCGTTGTGGTAGCCGTGGTAAAACACGCGTCGCAGGTTCTCGCGCGGTTGGGTGAGCCAGATCACTTCGCGGAGCGGCACGCCCTCCCAAATACCCATACCGAGCGGGCAACCAATGTTCAGACAGGTCATCACCTTCGCAAATCGGACGGCGTGTTTTTCGGCGAGCTTCATGAGTCCATCGAAATCGAGCGCGGTTCCGTCCTTCTGTGTGAGCGGGCGGCGAATCGTTGCCGGGTTGTCGGGATCGGAGACGACTTCGAGTCTCCAGGTCTCGCGCGTCAGGCCGACCGCGCGTTTTTTCGCCTCGGACAGCGAGTGAGGCAAGGGCTTGCCGCGCGACACGTCGCGGAATTTCTCCGGAGGCGTGAAATACGGTTCGAGCGTTTCGAGGGCCTTGACCAGTTCGGGCGCGGGCGGATCAGCGCCGGCGGGCAGCGGCCAAAACCCCAGCGCGGCAGCACCCGCCGCGCCCATGCGGATAAAATACCGGCGCGTCAACTGCTGATGGTGGAAAAGGGGACCTTCCACGTTCCGATTCATAAAACTTTCGCGACGCGTTCGAATTCTCGGGTAGGGCGCGATTTCCTCATCGCGCTGCGCGGCGGGCTGGGCACAGCCCGCCCTACCTTTGGTGCGGCGGGCTGAGGACAGCCCGCCCTTTGGTGTTCGTGGGTCAACGGCCGCCATTCTACTGTCGGGGGAGAATCAAAGGCAACGGCAGAAAAGGCCGGCAAGACTTTCCTTGAAAATGGATGCGCGGCGTTGATGATGACACGAAATCAAATCTGGATCGCGCACTGCCGGAAATTATGAGATCTCGAAGAATTATTATGATCGTTGGCGGATTCATCGTCTGCCTCGGGCTGTTGCAGGCAGGGGCAATTGAACAGGGTTGGCTTCCGCTCTTCAACGGCAAGGACCTCTCCGGCTGGGTGAACGTGAATTGCGCGCCGAACACGTTTTCTGTGCGCGACGGAATGATTGTTTCCACGGGCGTTCCGACCGGCGTCATGCGCACGGAGAGGCAATACGAAAACTTCGAACTGGAGCTGGAGTGGCGCCACCTGGCGCCAGGCGGCAATGCCGGGTTGTTCGTTTGGGCGGATCCCATCACCGCTCCCGGCGTGCCGTTTACCCGCGCGATCGAGGTGCAAATTTTGGACGGCCGGAACTCGGACGATTACACCAGCCACGGCGACCTGTTCTCGATCCATGGGGCGACGTTCAAGCCGGACCGCCCGCATCCCAAGGGCTGGATGCGGTGTCTTCCCAGCGAATGGCGAGCCAAACCTGCGGGCGAATGGAACCATTACCACGTGGTGTGCAGCAATGGAGTCATCAAGCTGGCGGTGAACGGCAAGGTGGTTTCGGGCGGAAGCGAGTCGCAGCCGCGCCAGGGCTACATCTGCCTCGAATCGGAAGGGTCCCAGTGCCACTTCCGCAACCTGCGCATCAAGGAACTGCCTTCCACGAATCCGAAGCCAAATGAAATCGCGCCGCTGGCGGAAGGCTTCAAATCACTTTACAGCGGCATTGATCTGAACGGCTGGAAACAGGAAGCCGGGCATAAAGGGCATTGGCAACCGAAGGATTGGATTCTCGAATACGATGGCAAGAGCGAAGCGCCGGACAAGCACCTTTGGTCCGAGGAGGAGTATGGCGACTTCGTGCTGATTTGCGACTGGCGCTGGACCGCGAAAGGGACCAAACGAATGCGCCCGGTCATCCTGCCGAACGGCGAGTACGCCACGGACGATCAAGGAAAGCCGAAAGAGGCCGAAGTGCCCGATGCGGGGGACAGCGGGATTTATCTGCGCGGGAACAGCAAGAGTCAGGTCAACATCTGCTGTTGGCCGAGTGGCTCGGGCGAAGTCTGGGGTTATCGCACCGACCAAAACCTGCCGTCCGCAGTTCGCGCTGCCGTGACTCCGAAGCTGAACGCCGACAAACCCATCGGTCAATGGAATCGTTTTGTGATCACCATGAAGGGCGACCGATTGACCGTGAATCTCAACGGACAGACTGTCATCGGGGACGCGCGATTGCCCGAGGTCCCAAAGCGCGGACGAATCGCGCTCCAGCATCACGGGGATCCGATCCAGTTCGCGAATATTTACGTCAAAAGGCTGGATTGAGAAGGCGCGGCCTGGTTGACGGGATTCGACTTGTGAGATTTCAGAATTCAATTTCGCGACGATGTCGCGCGGCGCTTCTGGCCCTCGGCTTGGGCGCGCTCGTTGTCGGGGTCCGGGCCGAATCTCCGCGCGTTTCTCCGAATGAAGTGCTTTCGGGGCTTCGCAAATTCTACGCCAAGACCAGTCGGTCTGACGGTTCGTTTTTGCCGGGAATCGATCCCGACTACCGCGGCGTGTCCGACAGCGTCTATAGCGACCTGGCGCCGGTGACCTACGCCGTGACGATCCACAAGAGCTTTGGCTGGAAATTGCCGCGCGAGAAACAAACCATTCAGCTCTTACTTTCGCGCCAGCGGGAGAACGGGGGTTTCTTCAATGTTGCCGGCACGGTCGATCCGAACTCTGCGGAGGGTCGCGTCTATAATACGACGCAGGGGATCGTGGCGTTGCGTTCCCTGGGGCTGAGGCCCCGCTACAATCCGCTCCCGGTCTTTGAGGAGATTTTGCAGCAGGACTACAAAACGCTGCCGGCTTACTCGACCAGTTTCTTTCCTCTGGCTTATCTGGCCTGGGGGCAATCGATTCCTCGCGAAGCCGATCGCCGAATTCGCGCCACGATGGTCCAGGCCGCGGACGGTTATCTGAACGAACACATCGCCGCGACTTTTCACGCGGTTCATTATTATCGATTGATCGGTGAACCTGTTCCCATGGCCGCCCAGATTCTGGAGCGGACGCTTCGCGATCAGAAGGCGGACGGAAGCTGGCTGCTCAATATGCCTTCGCGCGACCGGCACGCGACGTTCGACGCCGTGTTCACTTTGCGGCAACTGTGCCACGGCCGTGAAGCCTGCCGCCAGGCCATCGAGAAAGCAGTGCACTGGGCTTTGACCTGTCGCAATCCCGACGGCGGTTTCGGACATTTCCCAGGTTCCTCTTCGGATGCGGATGCGAACTATTTTCAAGTCGGGGTGCTGGTGATGGGAGGCTTTTTGAAGCCGAGGACTCCGCTGCCGCAGGACGCGCGCCTGTTATCGTGGGGCCACTTGATGCCGTTGCCCGAATGAGGACCGATGCCGGGACTCGAACTCACATCGCGCGGTTGCAGTCCCGGACGAATCAGGAGATCGGTCGCGCTGCGAGGCCTTGTTTGCGCCAGTCTGTCAGCCGCTGGGTTCACAGGCCTTTCTCCATCGACGGGCGCTGCCGAACCACTTTCGTTGAAACAGCCGGGATGGATTGCTTCCGTGGCGTTCAGCCCTGACGGCAAGCGGCTGGCCAACGCGTGCTCAGACAGGACCGCGCGACTTCGGGATGCGAACAGTGGAGAGGAAATCGCCGTGCTCACCGGCCACCGCGACTATGTCGTCGCGGTCGGCTTCGCGCCCGATGGGAAGACCCTGGCCACGGGCAGTTACGATCACACCGCGTGTCTGTGGGACGTCGGCTCGTCTCGATTGCGTTCCACATTGCATGGCCATCGCGGTGCAGTGATGAGCGTGGCCTTCAGTCCGGACGGAAGTGCACTGGCCACCTCCAGCCTCGACACGACGGTGAGGCTTTGGAGCGTGGACACGGGGGAGTTGCAAGGCACGTTTCGGGGACACAAATCGTGGGTCAACTCCATTGCGTTCAGTCCCGATGGCGCGGCGCTGATCTCGGGAAGTTCCGATGGAACAGTCAAGGTGTGGGACGTGCGGGCTCAGCGAGTGAAGACCACCCTGCGCGCCACAGATGCAGAGGTGCGTTCGGTTGCGATTTCGCCCGACGGCAAAATGCTGGCCGCAGGAATTCGTTACGGGATCGTCAAATTGTGGTTGGATGGAAAGGAGCGAGCCGGTTTCAAAGGGCATGAAAGCGACGTGTGGTCGCTCGCGTTTACCGCGGATGGGAAGACATTGATCTCAGGAGACGGCGACTGGGACAAACCGGGGCAGGTGAAATTATGGGACGCACGAACCGGCCAACTGCTCGCGACACTCGAGCACACCGGCGAAGTGTTGAGTGTCGCCTGCTCGCCGGACGGCCGGCGTGTAGCGGCGGGAAGCCGGGACGGGACGTTAAAAGTCTGGGAGGTTTCGACGCTTTTGAAAGGGGCGCGGTAAGAAGCGATCGATGACTTGATTCGATTTACAGAGCTATCGCCGAACCAGACCGCTGGCGCCAACCGGCCTGGCTCGTTTCGGGTCACAATCCTCTCTGCGGTCTTCGCGCCTCCGCGGTGAAAAAATGAAACCGCCGAGACGCGAAGGGTTCACCGCACAATCAGCGCCTCTCCGGCACGTCTCGAGATTCGGAGCGGCCACTGCTCCCGAAGTCATATTACATCGGCCGCCGGGCCGATGGCCATCGCCCAGATCAACCAAAGGCCGACCCTCACATTGGCTCGAAGGGCCGACAGCCGGCGCGTGGGACCGTGCCCGGGGCGGATGCCTGCCTCCTCACGGGTGGGCGGCATTGTTACTCCAAGAGACCAAAGCCGAGAAGTTCTTCCGGGTTTCTCAAATTGGTAGGAAACACACACAAGGAATCCTCGCAGTCACATTACGGACGGAGGAGATGGGGTGGCCGACGGGATTTGAACCCGCGACAACCAGATCCA
>QHPW01000408.1 GCA_003219675.1 Verrucomicrobiota bacterium | reverse complement strand
ACAAATTGCCGGAGCTGTCCAGGGTCAGGCCGAACGGGCCGTTGAAACGCGCCGCGATGCCAGTGCCGTCATTGGTGCCCGCAGCGCAGGAAGCGCAGCCGGCCACCGTCGTGACGATCCAATTCGTCCCGTCCGGCGCAATCTGCCGAACCGTATTGTTGAAGTGTTCGACCACATAGATGTTGCCCGCGCCGTCCACGGTCAACTCCTCCGGGCCGTACCACACCAGCAGGCGTGATTTTCCGAATGTCATCGTTGGACCGATCCACCGCATACACGTTGCCCGCTCCGTCCACGGCCACTCCATAAGGGAAGTGGAATCGCGCCGCGCTGCCAGTGCCGTCCACGCTGCCATTCGCGCTGGCGCCGCCGGCCAGCGTCGTCACCACACAATTGGTGCCCACGAGTACGAGCTTGCGGATGGTGGAGTTGACGGAATCGGCCACGTAGATGTTTGTCGCGCTGTCCACCGCTATCCCCCGAGGTGTGTGGAACTGCGCCACGCTGTTCGTCCCGTCCATGGTGCCACTCTGCCCGGCGCTGCCGGCCTGCGTCGTCACCACGCCGCCGGGCGTGATTTTGCGAATGGTGTCGTTGCCCGTATCGGACACATAGACGTTTCCCGCGCTGTCCACCGCCACACCTTCCGGCCCGACAAACCGCGCCGCGTTCCCGACACCATCGTTGGTGCCAGCGATTTTGCCCAGTCCCGCGAGCGTCGTCACCGCTGCGCCGGGCGTAATCTTCCGAATCGTGTTCCCGCCTTGATCCGCCACGTAGAGATTGTTTGAGTTATCCACCGCGATGCTCATGGGGGCGGTAAATCGCGCCGTGCTTCCCACGCCGTCATTCGTGCCCTGCAATCCAGTGCTGCCCGCAAACGTCGTGACTGCGCCGCCCGGAGCAATTTTGCGGATTGTGCGGTTCGCGAGATCCGCCACGAAAACGTTGCCGGCGCTGTCCACGGCCGTGCCATTGGGACTGTTGAACGACGCGCCGGTTCCCGTACCGTTGGCGCTGCCTTTGACTCCCACCTGACCTGCCACGGTCGTCACCACACCTTCGGGTGTGACCTTCCGAATGGTCTGGTTGCCGTTATCGCTCACGTAAAGATTGCCCGCGCTGTCCGCCGACAGACCGATCGGGCTGTTGAATTGCGGAGCCTCGGCGGTCCCGACGCCGTCCACATAGCCCTTGTTTCCGGCGAGGCCCGCGACCGTTGTTACTGCGCCGGCTGGCGTGATCTTGCGGATCGTGTGGTTGAACGTGTCGCCCACATAAACGTTGCCCGCGCTGTCCACGGCCGCGCTGTGGGGAACGTTGAACTGCGCCGCGCTCCCGATGCCGTCGGCGATTCCCGGACCTCCCGGCGCTCCGGCGAAGTTGGTAAACGCGTAGGGCGTGTAAATGGATTGCGCCCGAGTCTGGATGGCGGTCAACCCGAGGCCAAATAGCGCGAGGACCAACTTGAAGCAATTGCACGTTCTCATAGTTCATTCCTGTCCGAATCCAGCTCGCTCAGAA
>QHPW01000406.1 GCA_003219675.1 Verrucomicrobiota bacterium | reverse complement strand
CATTCAAACCCAGCGCGTTGATCGTCATCATGTCGTAGCCCTTGCCGATGCCCGGATAACCGTCGGCGAGTTTGCCTCGGCATTCGAGCGATACCTTCAACCAGAGGCGCGGCAGGTGCAACACTCCCAGCGGCCCGGCGACTCCCGAACTGATCAGTGGAACGATTTTAGCCATAAAATATCCTTTCGGTTTTGTTAGTGCGATTGTCGGAGGCTAACTTAGTGAAAAGCCGCACCACGGGTCAACGCGAATTTGACTGTCCCCGCCAGCGGAGGAAGGATAGCCGTAGCATTATGCACGCGCACGTCGAAGGCCATGTCAGGCGAACCGCCACGAGCGAACCCCACATTTCGAAGTTCACCGTCAGCGGGATGAATTGCCAGAACTGCGCGCGCCAGGTGACCGAGGCCATTCAAAGCGTCGCCGGTGTGGCTGGCGCCCTGGTGCAACTCGAAGCGGGCCGCGCCACTGTGCGCTGGCGGCCGGATGCCGGGCGGAACGTCAACCAGGTCATTGAAGCGGTGCAAAGGGCCGGCTACGGCGCCGCGCCCTTGGAAGAGGAAAGTTGCCATGCCGAACCTTCCCTCGGCTCACCCATGGCCGCCTGGAAGTTCACCGTGATTTTCGGCGCCGCGCTCACGTTGCCCCTCGCCATCGGTGAATGGGTGTTCGGCTGGGGCATGAGCGACTGGTTCAAGTGGGTCGGTTTCGCCTTCGCCGCGCCGGTGATGGCCGTTTGCGGCGCGCGTTTCTTCCGGGGCGCGTGGAATCAGCTCAAGCGCGGCAGCTCGAACATGGACACGCTCGTCGCGCTCGGCTCCAGCACCGCCTTTGGATACAGCGTCTGGGGTTTGCTCAACGGCTGGCACGGACATCTCTATTTCATGGAGGCCGCGGCCATCATCACGCTCATCAGCGCAGGGCATTACGTGGAAGCGCTCGTCAGCGCGCGGGCCGCGGGTTCGCTGCGCGCGTTGATGAACCTCGCGCCGCAAACCGCGCGAAAGCTCGACGCGAACCAAAACGAAACCGAAGTGCCGGTCGCTTCATTGCGTGTCGGCGACCAAGTCGTGTTGAAACCGGGCGACCGTGTCCCGACGGACGGCGAAGTCGTCGAAGGCAACTCGGCCGTCGATGAATCGATGCTGACCGGGGAGTCGTTTCCCATCGACAAAACGCCGGGCGCTAAACTCTATGCCGGCACGGTGAACCGGAACGGTCGGCTGGTGATGCGCGCCACCGCGACCGGCGAAGCCACGGCGCTGGCGCAAATCATCGCCGTCATTCAGCGCGCGCAAAGCAGCCGCGCGAACATCCAGAAACTGGGCGACCGCGTGAGCAACGTGTTCGTGCCCGTCGTCGTGCTGGTCGCGCTGGCGACCGGGCTGTGGTGGGGATTCGCCTACGACCACGCGCTGAAAGTCGGCCTGGCGATCGCGCCGTCTCTTTGGCCGGTGCATTTTCCCGACAGTGCGATGGCTGCTGCGTTTGTTCAGGCAGCGGCTGTGTTGATCGTCGCTTGTCCGTGCGCGATGGGGTTGGCCACACCCGCCGCCATCATGGCTGGAACCAACGTGGCCGCCCAGCGCGGCATCCTGATTCGCGACGGCGCCGCTCTGGAAAAATCAGGGAAGATCACTGCCGTGGTATTCGATAAAACCGGCACGCTTACGCAGGGAAAACTCTGGGTCGCTGCCGTGGAGGATTTGCGCGAACCGTCACAGCGTTCGATCCCGCTCGAAGAAATCGCTGCCACACTCGCCCAACCCTCGAACCACCCGTTAAGCCAGGCTGTAGCGGCGGTCTGTGACCGCCGCAAATCCGCGCCGTCAGAGGATACCCACGGCGGTCACAGACCGCCGCTACAGGAATGGCAGGAACTGCGCGGCAAAGGCGTGCAGGCCGCTCTTGACGGTGCGGTTTATCGCCTGGGCTCGCTGAACTGGCTGCGCGAATGCGGCGTGGCAGGGCGGGCTGTCCCCAGCCCGCCGCGGCGCGGTGAGGACACTGCGCCCTACCGGGCAACCGATTCCTCGTCAACCCAGGGCGCCACGATTCTCGGACTCGCCGCCGACACGCGGCTCATCGGCCTGCTCGCGCTGCGCGATACCCTCAAGCCGCACGCAACCGAAGTCGTCGCCCACCTGCAACGACAAGGCAAAACCACCTGCCTGATCACCGGTGACAACACAATCACCGCCGCGGCGATTGCGCAGCAGGTCGGTATCCCGAAAGAAAACGTGTTTGCAGAAATCCGTCCCGAACAAAAAGCGGAGATGGTGAAGCAACTGCAGCAGCGGGGCGAGCGCGTCGCGTTTGTCGGGGACGGCATCAACGACGCGCCGGCGCTGGAACAGGCGGACCTCGGCGTCGCCGTCGCCAAAGCCAGCGATGTCGCGCGCGAGGCGGCGGACCTCATCCTGCTCAAGTCCGACCTCCAGGCGGTCTCCGAAGCGCTCGGCCTCGCGCAAGCCACGCTTCGAACCATCAAACAGAATTTGTTCTGGGCGTTTTT
>QHPW01000405.1:3968-5848 GCA_003219675.1 Verrucomicrobiota bacterium | reverse complement strand
GGAAAGCGTGCGCGACAATGTTGCCGGCGGCAGGTTCGGCACCTGGGACGAAACCGGGCGCTACATTCACCTCGCGTTGCTCGCGGGGGCCCTGCGCAGCGAAGGTTTCGGCCGGTCGCTGGGACGATTCGTCTATGAGGATGGCACGACTCTCCCCACCGTCGAATCGCTCGAAAAACTGCTGCGCGATGAACCCTCGCATCCGCTCACGCCGGCGCGCGCGGACTTGTTGCTGGCGATGCGCGCGCATCAACTCCCGCCGGGCCGGCACATGGTCCCGCATCGCTTCCGCAACGCCTGCGTGCTGGCCAATGCCTTCCGCCAGGAAATCCCGTTTACCGTCCATCCCGGCATCGGCTACGACATCATCTCCAACCATCCGATGTTTAACGGCGCCGCCCTCGGTCGCGCCGCGGAGATTGATTTCCGCCTGTTCGGCGCTGCGGTGGAAAGACTCGATGGCGGCGTGGTGCTTTCGGTTGGCTCGGCCATCATGGGACCGCAGGTTTTCGAAAAAAGCCTGAGTTGCGTGAACAATCTGCGGCTGCAGAACGGGCGGCCGGTCGTCAGAGACCACACGATTTACGTCGTCGATTTGCAGGACGGCGGCAACTGGGACTGGACCCAGGGCGAGCCGCCGAAAGACAACCCCGCTTACTACCTGCGCTTCTGCAAAAGCTACTCGCGCATGGGCGGCACCATGCACTACGTCCAATGCGACAACGTGCTGTTCCTGCATCACCTGTTTCGCGCGTTGCGGGAGGTTTGAACCGCAAATTCCATGGACCCGGCACGATTCTCGAAAATCACCGCCCGTTACGCTGACCTCCGCATTGCCATCATCGGCGATTTTTGTCTGGACCGTTATTTGGAAATCGACCCGTCCAAACGGGAAATCTCAATCGAAACCGGCCTGCCGGTGCACAATGTTGTCGATGTGCGCTCGCAGCCCGGAGGCGCCGGGACGATTCTGAACAATCTTTCCGCGCTGGGAGCCGGCTATATTTACCCGGTCGGATTCTGCGGCGAGGACGGCGAAGGTTTTGAACTGAAACGAGCGTTGCGGGAAAGGACTGGAGTTTACCTCGATTACTTCCTGCAGACACCGCTGCGACGCACATTCACCTATTGCAAACCCCTGTTAATGCACACCCACAGGCCGCCGGAAGAGCTCAATCGACTCGACCGCAAAAACTGGTCGCCGACTCCGGCCCTTGTCCAGGGCCAGATCATCGATTCGGCCCTCAAGCTGGCGGAGGCAAACGCTTTCGTTCTCCTGGATCAGGTGGACACGCCGGAAACCGGCGCGGTGACGCGCAAAGTGTTGGAGGCGATCGATTCCATCGGCAGGAAACGGGAGGGGCTGTTCATTGTCGCCGACAGCCGGCGGGGTCTGCGCGGGTTTCCTCCGGTGATTTTCAAAATGAACGCCGCCGAATTGTCCGCTCTCACCGGCGCTGAACAAAACTTGCCCCTCGACGAACTCAAGAGGATCGCGGTGACCCTGGCGCGCAAGCAAGGCCGCCGGGTTTTCGTCACGTTGTCCGAACGCGGCATCCTCGGCGCCTCGCCCACCGGCGAAGCGGAGCATGTCCCCGCCCTGCCCGTGCGCGGGCCCATCGACATCGTCGGTGCCGGCGACGCTGTCACCGCCAACCTTACCGCCGCGCTGGCCGGGGAAGCCACGATGCGCGAGGCGATGGAAATCGCCATGGCCGCGGCGTCCATCGTGATCCATCAACTCGGCACCACTGGCACGGCGTCGGTAAGTCAGATTGGCTCCCGGCTGCAAGGCGGGGCGTTCCGTTGGGAGCATCCAAACAGGTCGCGAGATTTTGCCGGGCACGAAGCCCAGAAAGTGGCACAGGCATCTTGCCTGT
>QHPW01000405.1:0-3896 GCA_003219675.1 Verrucomicrobiota bacterium | reverse complement strand
GGAATGGAATCGAAATGTTGCGCTCGCGAAACCGTTCGACGATCGCTTGATACAATTCCGCCTTCGCCGGGCCGGAATCAGCCACGGAAGTCCATGGTTTGATGGCGATGTTGATCGCGGAATCCGCGAGCGTGGCGACGCCCACGCCCGGCGCCGGATCTTTCATCACGCGAGAATTCCGGCTGAGAATATCGTGAATGATTGCGAGGGTCTCGACCAGATCAGACTGGTACGCCACGCCCACGGTCAAATCGAGCTGCCGGATTGTCCCGTAATTATGGAGGATTTCGCCGACAATTTTGCGGTTGGGAATGACGACCCGGGACAGGTCGCCGTGCCGCAAGCTGGTTGAAAGCAGTTCGATCATGTCCACCTGTCCCTCGACACCGAGCAGTTGGATGTATTCGCCCACGCGGAACGGCTTGGTGAAAATGATGGTCAATCCGGCGAAAAGATTGCTCAACACGCCTTGCATCGCGAGGCCGACACCCACGCCCGCTACGCTGAGTCCGGCCACCAGGGCGGTCACATCCGCGCCCGCTGTTCCGAGCGCGATCAAAAAGGCCACCGCCAGAACCGCCACCCGCGCCACGCGGGTCATGAGCAGGCGGACCGGCGGCTCAAGCGGCTTCTTTTCAAGCCAGCGCCGGGCGAAATCCGCGATGAAACGCGATACAATGATCCCCGCAACCACCACAACCGCGGCGCCGATCAACTTGCCCGAGTGATCAATGACGTAGCTGATGATTTTGTCCTGGATCGGGGTGGTCTGCCTGGCTTTTTCGGTGACCGCGGCCTGTTCCGCCGCGGTTGCTGAAATCGCGGTGAGACTGAATCCAAGGGAGAATACTTTTCGAAATGCCATGCGCGGAGAATACCTGTGGCGCGATTCGCGGCAAACTTGAAATTGCGTATGTGATTGAACGACGCAAAGAGCGGGTCTTACCCTGTGACATGCGAAACCGGAAGAAACATTCCACTCCACGATTCACTCTTTGCTTTCGCCTTTGGCCGCTCCTTTTGTGCTGTGCCGCTTCGTGCAGCACGCCTCCGGCCGCGAACCTGGGCCGATTCGAATTCACCGAGCCACAGATGGGTTTGCCGTTCCGCATCGTTCTGTATGCGCCGGAAAAACCGGCCGCGGAAAACGCCGCGCGCGCGGCCTTCAACCGCATCAAACAGCTCAACGACATCCTCAGCGATTACGATACCGACAGCGAATTGAGCCGGCTTTCGCAAACCGCGGGCAGGGGACAGGCGGTCAAGGTCAGTGATGAACTCTGGTTCGTTCTGAAGCGTTCGCAAGAACTGGCGCGGCGGACCGACGGGGCGTTTGACGTGACCGTTGGGCCGGTGGTGAGTCTTTGGCGCAAGGCGCGACGCGAGAAAAAACTGCCCGATCCGGGCAAACTGGCCCAGGCCAAAGCAGCGGTCGGGTATCAAAAACTGCGGCTCGACCCGAAACGTCACACGGTAGAGCTGCTCGTTCCCTACATGCGGCTCGACCTGGGCGCCATCGCCAAAGGCTATGCCGTGGACGAGGGGTTGAAGGTCTTGCGCTTGCGCGGCATCACCCGCGCCCTGGTTTCGGGCGGCGGTGACATGGTCGCCGGTGACCCGCCCCCCGGCAGAAGCGGATGGCGAATCGAGGTCGCCCCGCTCGACGTGACCAACGCTCCGCCGGCGCTTTTTGTTTCTCTGGCGAACGCCGGCCTGGCCACGTCAGGTGATCTCTTTCATCACCTGGAAATTGACGGCAAACGCTTTTCGCACATTGTCGATCCGCACACCGGCATCGGTCTGACCGATCACAGCCTGGTGACGGTGATTGCCGCGGACGGAATCACGGCCGATGGTTTGTCCACGGCGGTCAGTGTGCTTGGCCCGGAGGCAGGAACAAGACTGGTCGAAAAAACCAGAGGCGCGGCGGCGCATATCGTGCGCATGCCGGGCGACAGAATCGAGATGACCGAATCGAGTCGGTTCAAGCGATTTTACCAGACTCCGTAGGATCAGATCACACGCGTCTTTCCCGGCACCGCATGATCATACCAGCCGTCCGGACGCGGTTTGGTCGGGGGCTCGGCGTCCCAGGCGAAGTGTCCGGGCATCACGCTGAGTTTGGAGTCAATCGCGAAGATCGCCGTCATCGTGCTGTGCGCGCCGTTCTCGGCTTCATTGTAGGGCTTGTTGTTACGGATCGCGTCGAACAGGTCGTCATGTTCCTGTTGGTACGGGTTCTTTCCCCCGCCTTTGAAGCGCCACGCATTTTCGCCACGAATGGTATGAGCGCTGATGTCCACCAAACCCTTCGTGCCGACGGCGTGTTCGGAAACACTGTCCCAACACCCATTGATGTGACGGCATTGGCTGAAGCAACGCGAGCCATCCGCATACTCGAACTCGACGGCATGATGATCGAAAATCTCGCCGTAATCGGGACCTTTGCGAACCTCGCAACCCCCCATGCCATGAGCACGGACCGGATGGCCTTGTTTGACCCAGTTGATCACGTCCAGGTTATGAATGTGTTGCTCGACGATGTGGTCGCCGCAAAGCCACACGAAGTAATACCAGTTGCGCATTTGATATTCCATTTCCGTGAGCTTGCGGCCGGCCTGCTTTTCAAGTTCGGCGCGGGGATGGACCCACGGCGTCGTGCCGTTCCAGTAACAGCGCATCGCGGTAATATCTCCAATCGCGCCGTCGTGCAGGCGTTTCATGGTTTCGATGGAGGCCGACGCCGACTTTCAGGTTTTTCTTCTTTGCTTCATCGGCGGCGGCGAGAACGCGGCGCACTCCTGCGGCATCCGTGGCGACCGGTTTCTCCATGAAAATGTTTTTGCCCTGCTTGACGGCTTCCTCGAAGTGAATCGGGCGAAAACCGGGCGGTGTGGCCAGAATCACCACGTCCGCCAGCGAGATAGCGTGTTGGTATGCGTCAAAGCCGACAAATTTGTGATCGTCGCCGATTTCAACCTTTTCCTGGTGCTTTTTCTTCAACTCGTTGAAGCTGCCATCGAGCCGGTCTTTGAAGGCATCGGCCATCGCAATCAGCTTGACGCTGCCCGAGGTGCTGAGGGCCTGGTCCGCGGCGCCTGAACCGCGCCCGCCGCACCCGATCAGGGCGATTTTCAGTGTGTCGCTGCCCGCGGCGTGCGCGCTGCGCTCGATGGCCAACCCGCTCAGCAGGGTTCCGCCAACGACGGCCGTGGAAGTTTTCAAAAAATCCCGGCGCGTGCTTTGTGCCGGCGAATTGGGATTGTTCGATTCGTTCATAGCAATTTTGGTTGATTCGGTTGATCGTTTCGGCGCGAAGCTCTTCGCGGCCGTCATACACCAATGGATTGAGACAAAGGGAAATTACCCTTTCCCCGAGCAGCCTGTCCAACATTTCCGTGAGGCCTGGGGCTCTGTCGAAAAAGCAGCAGCCGACGTGAGGAGGCTCTGACTTTTTCCTTTGTTCCTGAAGAAATTTGAGCCTCGTTACCTCGGCTGCCACACGAGAAGGAGTTTTTGAACGGGCGGGGGCAAAGGGGAGCATGACCAGCGTGTTTTCGTAGTAGAGACCAAACGCGCTCCGTTTAGGGCTGGTCCTTCTCCACGCCGCTGTTCCAGTATTTGGCCATCTCCTCCGCCGGCGGCACTCTGAGCGGGCGAACAATGCGGAAGCCGAGGAATTGAGCGTCGGTATGGTACCAGATGCTCTTGGGGAGTTGGGGGTCCTGCATCTTCCAGGATTTGTCCGAAGCGCGCCGCGCCGCGCTGCGGAGCGATTCGGGGGAGTCGTCCCAGGAGCCACCCCGCACCGCGTGCGGATACGGTCTGGTTGATTTGACCCACGGATCCAGCGCGGTGCTTTTGCCGGATGGATCGTAGTTTGGTTCGTATTGATC
>QHPW01000404.1 GCA_003219675.1 Verrucomicrobiota bacterium | reverse complement strand
CTGCGCCGGGGCTGCGCCGTTCACGTCTTTTGCAACAATGACGGCGAGCGGCAACGGTTCAACGAGATTTGGGACGATTACGGATTCGGCAAGTTGGGACAGGCTTGCAGCCCGTCCGCTTCCGCATCGAACGCGCGCGCGCAGGCAGTCCCTCACGATGCCGGTCCCATTCTGCACATCGGCGCGCTCACCCGCGGCTTTCTTTTCGACGACGGCAAGCTGGTCGTGGTCACAGACGCCGAGATCTTCGGCCGCTACTAGGTGCAGCGACCGCGCCGCCTGAAATCGCCGCACGCCGTCGCGATGCGTTCGGCGCTCGACATCGATTTCGCGGAACTCGACGAAGGCGATTACGTCGTTCATATCCAGCACGGGATCGGGCGTTATCTTGGTTTGAGGCTGTTGCCATTCGGCGCGGGGCGCAAGGGAAACGTGTCTGCGGACGTCGATCCGCAGGCCGAAAGCGAGTCCGGCCAGGAATGCCTCGTGATCGAATATGCGCCCGGCGATGCCGGCCAGCCGCCGCCCAGACTTTACGTGCCGGTCACCGAGGCGCATTTGGTCAGCAAATACATCGGTGCGGGCAAGGCGCGTCCTCCGCTCAACACGCTCGGAGGCACGCGCTGGGCCAAAACCAAAGCGCAAGCGGAACGGGCGGTCTGCGACCTCGCGGGGGAACTGCTTTCCATCCAGGCGGCACGTGAATCGCAGCCGGGCCACGCCGTCGCGCCCGATACTCCGTGGCAACGCGAGTTCGAAGCCTCCTTCATTTACGAGGAAACTCCCGACCAGAGGCGCGCCATTCTCGAAACCAAGGCCGACCTGGAAAAACCAAAACCGATGGACCGCCTGATCTGTGGCGACGTCGGTTTTGGCAAGACCGAAGTGGCCATCCGCGCCGCGTTCAAAACGGTCATGGACGGGCGGCAGGTCGCCGTGCTGGTGCCCACGACCGTGCTGGCGCAACAGCATTTCAACACCTTCCGCGAGCGAATGGCGGACTACCCGGTGCGCATCGAGCTGCTCTCCCGTTTCCGCACGCGACGCCTGCAGGAGCGCGTGATCCAGGATCTGGCCGCCGGCGCGGTGGATATCGTCATCGGCACGCACCGGTTGGTGCAGGAGGATGTACAGTTCAAAGATCTGGGCCTGGTGGTCATCGACGAAGAGCAACGCTTCGGTGTGATGCAGAAGGAGAAATTCAAACGACTCCGCAAGCTGGTGGACGTGCTCACGCTGAGCGCCACGCCCATCCCGCGCACGCTTTACCTCGCGCTTACTGGCGCCCGCGACATGAGCACCATCGAGACGCCGCCGCAGGACCGGTTGCCGGTCGAAACCATCGTCACCCAATACGACGAGCGTGTGATCCGAGACGCCGTCCAGCGCGAGTTGAACCGCGGCGGCCAGGTTTTTTTTCTTCACAACCGCGTCCTCACCATCGACACCATGGCGCAGAAACTCAAGGCGCTGGTGCCACAGGCGCGCATCGTTGTCGGCCACGGCCAGATGCACAGTGACGACCTGGAGGAGGTGATGACGAAGTTTGTCGATGGCGAGGCGGATGTGCTGCTGTCCACGTCGATCATCGAAAGCGGTCTCGATATTCCGAATGCGAACACGATCCTGATCGATCGCGCCGACCGTTTTGGGCTAAGCGATACGCCTATCTGCTGCTGCCGCGCCATGCGGGTTTGCTGACCGACGCCCGCAAACGCATCAGCGCCATCAAGCAATACTCGACGCTGGGCAGCGGCTTCAAAATCGCCATGCGCGACCTGGAAATTCGCGGCGCGGGCAATCTGCTTGGCCCGGAGCAGAGCGGCCACATTGCGGCGGTCGGCTTCGAGCTTTACTGCCAACTGCTCAAACAGAGTGTCAGCGCGCTCAAAGGCGAGACGGTCAGGCCGCGCCTGGAGGTGCAAGTGCGGTTCGATTTTCTGATGCCGGAGGAAAACCCGTCCAGCGTCGAAGCTGCGGAACACGGACAACCCAAAAGCGACAACCTCGGGGCCTGCATCCCGCTCAAATACCTTTCGGACCCGCGCCAACGGATTGACATCTACCGCAAGCTGGCCCAGACGACGGACAGGCAGGCGCTGACACATCTGCGCGCCGAACTGCGCGACCGCTTTGGCCCGCTGCCGCCGGCGCTGGATTTGCTGTTGCAAATCGCGGAGCTGAAAATCCTGGCGGGCGAACGCGGTGTCACGGCGATGGAAACCAGGGGTGAAAAACTGATGCTGACACGCAACAACGACTACATCACGCGGGCCGGAAAATTCCCGCGCCTGACGAAGCGGGAGCCGAAGGCGCGGTTGAATGAAATCAGGAGATTCCTCACGGCGCTGTAACTCCAGAACTCCGTTTCACCCGCCAAAAGCCGGAATTCCGTGCTTGCAATCAGGTTCCGACTGGCTATTTTCCCAAGTCCGCGGCTCCTCCGAAGGAGAGCGGTGCAAACGAAACACTGATTTGATTTATGCCGGCAGCCAACGACTTGCGGAAGGGCATGGCGATTCTCTACAACGGCGACATCGCCGTTGTCCTGGACACACAACATCGCACGCCGGGCAATTTGCGCGCCTTCGTCCAGGCCACCATCCGCAGCATCAAGTCCGGCAAATCCTCGGACGTGCGGTTCAGTTCCACGGAAAGAGTGGACGTGGTGCCGATGACCACGCGGAAGATGGAGTTCAGCTATAAGGACGGCGACGATTTCGTTTTTTCCGATCCGGAAACGTTTGAAACCGTGACCCTGCCGCCGGAACTGGTGGGTGACGCCAAAAATTACCTGGTGGAAAACGCGCCCATTACCATGACTTTTGTGGAAGACAAAGCGGTGTCGATTGAGCTGCCGGCCAGCGTCGCGCTCACGGTGACAGACGCCCCGGAAGGCATCCGCGGTGACTCCGCGAACAACGTGCAAAAACCCGTGTCGCTGGAGACGGGCATCACCATTCAGGTCCCCCTTTTCATCAAGACCGGGGAAAAGGTCAAAATCGACACCCGCACCGGCAAATACATGGAACGCGCCTGAGACGAGTTCCGCGTCTCCAGGTCAGGAAGCCCGTTTGCCGGCGCGCATTTCTGGTTCGAGCGGCGGACGGAACCGATATTTTTTCGCGAGGTCAAGCGTGGGCTTCAAGGGTTTGACGCCACCGGTGCAAGTCGGTTCCGAAAGCGAAGCAGCCGCGACACAGACGCCAGTTTCCAGGCAAGGCTTCAGGTCCCATCCTTGGTGCAGTCCCAGCAGCACGCCGGCACAAAACGCGTCCCCTGCCCCGGCCATGCCCGCAATGTATTTGGGCGGAAGATTGAGCGAAGATTGCCAGTAATCTTCCCCTTTCCGCGTGCGGGCGAACCCGCCTTCGGGAAAATGGATGACCACCAGCTCGCGCACCCCCATCTGCAGCAGCGCGCCGGCGGCATGCCGCAATGCCACCGTGTCGAGTTTGCCGTCCGGCTGGCGGAGTCTAAAACCAGCCGTTTTGCCCGCCTCGATTTCGTTCAGAATGCAGTAGTCAACGTACTTGAGGGACGGCGCGACGATATGAGCAAACCGGTCGCCGTCTTCGCTCACCACATCCACACTGGTTTTCAGCCCGGCTTCCTGCGCGGCGCACAGCAGCGCGGCGGCTTTGGTGCCAAACTTCCTGTCGCTCGCATCGAGTGCGTCGAGCAAAAGCAGGTAGCCGAGATGAAAAATTCGAGCGTTGACTTTGTCGAAATCCAGATCCTCCCCGGCCCACAGGGAATTCGCTCCCCGGTTGTGGAAAAAAGTGCGGCGCCCCCCGCGGGGCTCGGTCATGACGTCGGTGTAGGAGGTGGGCGCTTCAGCCGTGGCGCGCAGAAATCGCGCGTCGATTTTGAATTTGCGGCAATCCCGGAGGATGCGCTCCCCGAGGGCGTCTTTGCCCACCAGACCGGCGGCGAAAAGGGGAAAAGCGACGCCCAGTTTGGCCAGGTCGACCAGGACGTTGTAGGGGGCCCCTCCAGTCCCCTGCGCCTGGCTGCGAATGTTGGCCAGCTGTTCCGGCCGGGGATACACATCAATCAACTTCACCTGGTCAATAATCCAGTTGCCGCCGGCAAGGAGACCGTTGCGGGCCGAGGCAGGTTTGCTTTTCATTCTATGCTTCGCAGGAAGCGAGCGTGCGCCGGGTGTTGAATTTCCCGAGTCTAATGGAAAATCCTGTCTTTGTCTGCAATCAATTCTTTGAGGGAGGAAACCGTTTGCGGGTGGCCAACACGCGGTCAGATCATAAAATCGAGAGGGCTGGCGTGAATCTCCTGCAGCCTGCGCGCACGCTCACAGAGGTCGGCCACGGTCAGTTTTTCGACAATTGCCGCCACCGCCTCGCGCACCTGCCGCATCACGCTGCGAATGGCGCACCGGGCTTCGTCAGGACAGGAACATTTTTCGTAGAAGCGCTCGCTGACGCAACTGACCGGGGCGAGCGCGCCTTCGATATGGCGGATCACGGTGGCGAGCGAGATGTCACCCGGGGGCCGCGCCAGGCGGTAGCCGCCCGCGACTCCGCGTTTGCTTTCGACCACACCCGCCGATTTCAAATCGTTCAGAATCTGCTCCAGGAATCGCTTGGGAATATTCTGTTGTTGCGAAACAGTTTGAATTCGCACCACCGACTGTTTGTAGTTCAGACCCAGCACGAGCAGGGCTCGCAACGCGTATTCGCCCCGCAGAGAGAGCTTCATGCAGGGAACAATAGAATCTACATAAAAACTATCAAGAATTACTTAAGATCATTTGTAATGACACAATAATACCAATAAAAAAGGCATAACTAAATTCATGTCAATATCTATTGACATAGTGTAGATTACTCCTATTATGGTTCGGAAATTGCAATTCGTGAGGAAGGAAAAAGCGAAATGAAACGATCTGTATGGGTAGTCGCAGCGGGCGTGATCGGCAGTCAATCAATCACCCATCATTTGCTGGCGGATGACACGGGCGATGGCATCAACGGTCTCAAACAACAAATCGAACAACTCGACCAGAAGATCCGCATCCTCGAACGCAATCGCGAACTGGAAAGAGAAACCGCTGACACAAAACCCAAAGACGCGCCGAAAATCAGTATCGGCGAGAAGGGCTTTTCCTTCGGCTCCGCCGATGGCAACTTCGCGATCAATCTGCGAGGCGTCTTGCAACTGGATTCGAGAACATTTCTTAAAGACGGCGGGATCAAAGGCAATGATGGTTTCCTGCTGCGCCGGGCCAGACCCATCATTGAAGGCACTGTTTTCCGGGATTTCGACTTCGTGTTCGTTCCGGATTTCGGCGGCAGCACACCACAGATTTTTGATGCCTACCTTAACTATCGCTATAGTCGGGGTCTGCAGGTGCAGCTCGGAAAGTTCAAGTCCCCGGTCGGGCTTGAGCAGCTCCAGGCCGACGCAAATCTGCAATTTAACGAGCGTTCCATGGCGACTGATCTTGTGCCGAACCGCGACCTCGGGGTGCAGCTTCACGGCGAGTTGTTTGACGCCACCGTGAGCTACGCCGCCGGCCTGTTCAACGGCGTGGGCGACGCGCGCAATTCCAGCAACGCCGATTTTGAAGACGA
>QHPW01000402.1 GCA_003219675.1 Verrucomicrobiota bacterium | reverse complement strand
ACACTCGTGAATCTTCCTCCAATTAAAACATGCCCACCGGTATCGGTACCGACGGCAAAAACCCAGGGCGGAAATCCGTTATTCTGAAGTGGTCCTGGCGCGAAGCTTTGATCCAAGGAACCGTCCGGATTCAGGCGGGCGATTCCATCGCGGCGAACTCCATGGATCGAAGAGAATTGCCCGCCGACCAGAAGCTTGCCATCCATGGCAACGGCCAGCGCATTCACGGTTCCATCCGCGCCTAAGCCCGGGTCGAAACTCGTATCCAGCGTCCCGTTTGCTTCGAGTCGAGCGATTCGGGTTCGAACGATGCCACCAATGGATGAGAATTCCCCGCCGATAACTATTTTTTCATCCGGCTGGATGACCAGTGCCAGGACGGATTCAACCGCGCTACCTGTGACTGTGAATCCAGCATCGAAAGAGCCATCGGCGGCTAGTTTTGTCAGCCAGTCTTTGCGCTGCGTTCCCGACAACAAATAGCCGGAAGCTACGAGGATCTCTCCGCTGGGCAGGACGGTTGTAACGGCGGGCGCCAAGCCGCCACTTATGTTTGGATTAAAGTTTGCATCAAGGCTGCCGTCGGGATTTAGACGACAAATGCGCTTGCGATCCGAGCCGCCAGCCGAATCGAAAGCGCCGCCAAGGATGATTCTCCCGTCAGGTTGGAGCGCGAGCGATGTGACATCTGTCGCTGAGCCGCCAGGTGCGGCCGGGTTAAAAGACGTGTCCAATGAGCCGTCGCTGCTTAGGCGAGCAATGCTGCGCCGAAAGACACCTTTGATGGTTTCGAAGGAACCTCCCACCAGAACCTTGCCGTCCGGCTGGAGAGCGAGGGAGCTGATCTGGCTTCCAAAAAGTCCCGTCTTATCGAAGCTGGTATCACGGTCACCATTGCTGAGGAAACGCTCCATCCCGGCAGACGAATAAACGGCAATCACTTTCCCGTCAGGCTGGAACACCAATCGAGCGACTACATCACTCGCATAATTCTTGAGATCGAAACTGGAATCCAGCGAACCATCCGAATTCAAACGCGCCAGGTTCTGTTGGCGAAAACCATTTACGGCGGAGAAAAAGCCTCCGATAATCAATTTGCCATCCGGCTGAACTGCCAAGGCTCGCACAATCGGTACCGAAAAATCACTCGTGACCTGGATCGGGTAGCTGAAACTCGTATCGACAGTGCCGTCCTTGTTTAACCGCGTGACTTTGCTCGCGGGGATGTGGTCGAACAAACTGAACAGTCCTCCCACGATCAGCTTGCCATCAGGTTGCAACACAATAGCGAACACTACGTTGTCCGCTCCGTCTCCCGGATCGAAAGTGTCATCAATGGAACCGTCAATGTTCAGGCGTGCGAGGTTGTGGCGTTCTGCACCGGCGATGGAATAAAAACTTCCCCCTACAATCACTTTACCATCGGCCTGACCAAGGGCGCAGTTGATTGACTGGATCGCACCGCTCCCCGGATCGAAGGTAGAATCCAACGAACCTGGCGTTTGCGCTTGGACGGTTTGCCGAAGCAAGAGGCAGAGGGAGACGGCCATAAGGTGGCACGAACGGGAATGAACAAGTCCTTTCACAGCTTTCTTTTCAGGCGAGCATTTAAACCACAGGTTAAACCCGGCGGCAAGCCGATTCGTGGTGACATGGATCTGAAAACAAGGGAATTGCCTTCGCAGAAGAATTCGAGCTAAACTTTGCTAACTCCGAATAAGTTAAACTAAGCCAGCCGTTGGAAACGTTTGGCCGCTACACTCAACCGCGATCGCACATGAATAAGAACACGCTGCTGAACTCCGTCGTCTGCTAACGTCGTTTGGCGCGGCACTGGAACAGGCGAGTCATAAACGGCTGCCGACCGGGAACAAAATCTGTTTTCATTCTGCCAGGACGTGCCATTATTCAGGCCTGAATTCCGTTTGAGCCATGCAGTCTTTGCAACATTCTTTCCGGTTCCGACCGCGGCGGAATCTCCCGACGCGTATCGAACGAAAACGGATTTGGCCGGCAACTTTGATGCTCGCGGCTTTCGCCTGCGGCGTCTTGTCGGCGGCTGAATCCGCGGACGCGGGCGATGCAAGCCGAACCACGCGTGGCAAGCGACCGCCGATGCGCATCGGAGCGGCGCAACCGCGGTCGCGACTGATTGACTACAGGCTGGAGAACCCAGCCGAGGTGCTGACTCACGTGGACGATTCACTTGGCGAATTGGAGAAAATCGTGCACAAAGCCGGCGTGTTAAAATGCGATGCGCTCGCGTTTCCTGAAGACACCCTGGGACTCGGCAACTGGGAGGCGGCACACAAGCTGGCGCTGAGGGAAGTTCTGCCCGAAGCAGTGAAGCACATGCTTGATCGCCTGGGTCGGGCGGCGGCGTCCCACCAGATGTATCTGGTGTGCTGCAATGACACGATCGAGCCGGACGGCGCGGTTCACAATACCGCGTTCTTCCTCGGTCGCGGCGGCAAGGAGGTTGGCCACTATTACAAGGTGAACATGCCCATTCACGAACTGGACAGGAAACGCGGTGATGGCTTCCCTGTTTTCAAAACTCCCGACCTCGGCGGCGTGGGAATGCTGATCTGTTACGACATGGTGTTTCCGGAAGCGCCACGGTGCCTGGCGTTGGGTGGGGCGGATGTCATCTTTCACCCGACATTGGGGGGCGCGGCCATCGGCGATGAGGACATCAGTCGTGCGGCGTTCCGGACGCGAGCGGTGGAGAACTTCGTTTACCTCGTCGTCTCGCAGCGCGGCGGCGGGTCGATGATCATTTCACCCCAGGGGAAAATTCTGGCCGAAGCGACAGGACCGGACGAAATCGCCATCGCCGACCTTGACCCCTTCGGCGGACGCGACGGCGGGGACGCCATGAATCACCAGGTGGACATGCGCGCGCGGCTCTTTCGCGAGCGCTCGCCCACTGCCTTCGGCATCCTGACCGATCCGGAGCCACCGGTGCTGGCCAAAGTACCCGAAACCATCACGGTCACGGAGGCCGTTGAGATCAGCGCCAAGGCGCTCACCGTGGGCGAGGAACGGTTTAAGCAGGCCGATGCCCTGCTGCGCCAGGGCAAAACCAACGAAGCGGTCGCGGCTTTTGAAGGACTGCGCAGTGAATTCCGCCAGAGCTGGATCGATCGTGTTTCACAGGAACGGCTCGCCAGGCTGGGCGTGAACGATGAACCCGGTCGCAGGCGACGTGAGTCGGCTCACGCTTCAGTGCAGGAAGCTCAAAGCCGGGTAACGCCGGCTGCTGCGGTTCAGGGCAACGACGGCATCGCCGCGAAGTATCCCGCTGACGCCGGCATCGACCGGGACCCGCGCGTGCTGTTCGCGGAGAACTTTGAAACCGGCAGCATCGAACAGATTGGCCAACGGTGGGGTCAAATCAGCAACAAGGACGGCAAGGTGGTGGCCTTCAACAGCGACGTGCCGCCGGCCAGCGCCGGCAAGCGCTCGTTGCAAATAACGGCCACGCTCGGAGAAAACACCGGCGGACATCTTTACACGCGATTGCCACGCGCGGTGGAAAAGGTCTTCGCGCGGTTCTACGTGAAATTCGCCGCCGATGCCGCTTACGTTCACCATTTTGTCACCCTGGGCGGCTACCGTCCACCAACGGCCTGGCCACAAGGCGGCGCGGGCGAACGGCCGCGAGGTGACGATCGGTTCACGGTCGGCATTGAGCCCTACGGCAACTACGGGCGTTATGCCGCTCCGGGCGCGTGGAATTTTTACACTTATTGGCCGGATATGAAAGGGTCGGCGGACGGCAAGTTTTGGGGTAACAGTCTGACGCCGGCGCGACCTGCGTTGGTGCCTCGCGACCGCTGGCAATGCGTCGAGATGATGCTGCAATGCAATTCGGCGCCGGAGAAATCCGATGGCGAACTGGCCTTGTGGCTGGATGGAGGACTTATCATGCAAATTGGCTCCGAGACCAAACGCAGTCGCTGGACCGGCATGGGCTTTTCGCTGGCGGAACAGAGCGGCGAGCCGTTTGAAGGCTTTCGCTGGAGGACGAACCGTGAATTGAAAATCAATTTCTTCTGGCTGCTGCATTACGTGACCGAAAACGCGGCGCGACAAAACCACGCCGCCGGCCCGAATCCAATCAATCGCGTCTGGTTCGACGACATTGTAGTCGGCACGGAATACATCGGCCCGATTAGCAATTGAGCCCTTGCAATCGTCGCGTCAGCGCATGAATCCTGCGTTCTGAAATTTTTTCGGCCACCGCCAGCAATTCAGCTTCAAGTCGCCTGCCCGGACGGCCAACGCGCCGATGTAGCCAGCGGCCGGCGCCAGCGAGTGGAGTGACCAAAGCGCCGCCGCCCGCTCATCGCCGGCGATGCGTTCCAGCCGGGCCGGGCCGCCGGGGAGGAGCGATACTTCGATTTCCGGAAGCGCGTCGGCGATGCCCTCTCCGGTCGCTTTCAGGTAGGCCTCCTTGCGCGTCCAACCGTTGAAAAATGCCTCAAGCTTTTGTTCCGCGCTCAAAGCGCTCAGCATGGCGTTTTCGCGCGCCGAGAACCACTTCGCCACGATCTGGTCGGATTCGGGTATCGGACGGACGCGCTCAACATCGACGCCCAGCGCGCACCGACCCGACACGGCGACCAGGACCAGACCGTCGGAGTGCGACAGGCTGAAGTGAAGGGTTTGTCCTCCGACGGCGACAGGCAACGCAGGCTTGCCCCGTGATTCGTAGATGAAGGAAATCCCCGCCGGGTCGAGGCTCAAGTAATGGCCCAGAATCCTTCGGAGCAGCCCGTGCCGGGCGATGAACCGGTCGCGGTCGCGGTCGAACTGAAATCGTTCCGCCCGGTTGCGTTCGCCGGCGGAAAGTGTTTCGGCGAAACAAGGCTGATCCGAAACCAGCTCATCGGGACCGGCGCACCAGACATGAATGCGGTCGCCGGCCAGTTTCGGGAGCGCGGCAGGAATCGGCCAGCGAGATTCAGAATCGGGGGCCAAAGATGACCGTGGATGTTCTGCCGCCGCTCCTGTTTTGGAGGCGGCGCCGAGCCTGTTCGCGTCTGAAGCCGGGCGCTCCATGTCAATCCACGCTCAACCCCTGTTCTGTATTGCCGAGGGCGCTGGACCTTCACGCGGCGCTGTTTTGGGCGCTTGCGTCCGCCGTGTTCTTTCGCAAGCTCAGGGGCCGCATGTCCGTCCAGACGGTCCTGATATACTCCAGACACTCGGCTTTGTCGCCGGTTTTGCCAACGTCCCGCCAGCCCGGCGCGTTGGCTCGATCGGCCGGCCAGATGGAGTATTGCTCCTCGTGGTTCACGACCACTTTGTAAGTGATGTTGTTCTCTTTCTCGTCCACAGCGTGTTCCCTTTCTGCTTCGGGCGGTTCAAGGATTCAACCTTGTCAAACGGCTGTCAGACTGCGGAGGCGGCCGGCGATGATTCTAAACCTTTCGGTGTTTCCCTGTTCGATCTTGCCGTAATCGAGTTTGATGAACCGATCGGCGAGGTGAAAATATTTGTCGTCATGGGTGATCACCAGCACGGTTTTGCCCCGGGTCTTCAGTTCCGGCAGCAGTTGGGTGTAAAAGATCTCTTTGAACAGCGGGTCCTGGTCTGAAGCCCATTCGTCGAACAGATAAAACGAGCGGTCTTCAAGGTAGGCCGTCAACAGCGCGAGCCGCTTGCGTTGGCCTTGTGACAATGCGGTGGTCGAGAGGACGCCGTTCTTGATTTTCACTTTGTGGTCGAGCTGCAGTTGCAACAGATAATCAAGCGCCTGCGCGTCGAGCCGCGCATTGTTCAGGCCGATCAAACTGTCGAACAGATAGTAGTCCGAGAAAACGGCGGAGAAAATCTGTCGATAATCATCCCGGTTCCGGTCGACGATGGGTTTTCCATCCAGGCGGATTTCGCCGGTCTCAGGCGGGTAGAGGCCGGTGATGATTTTAGCGAGCGTCGATTTCCCGCTGCCGCTGCCCCCGCCGAGAAAGACAAGTTCGCCGCGGTGGAAAGTCAGATCAATCGGCCCGAGGATGAAATTGCTGCCTTCTTTCTCGCGATGATAGGAATGGGTGACGCCAATGAGATCCAGGCGTTGCCACGCGATCGGCTTCTCCTGCATTTCCACAAAGCAATCCTCGGAGGAACGTTTCGCCAAAGAGAGCCCCAGCTCTTCAATTTTTTGCAGGGCGACATTGGCGCGGCCAAACAGCGCGATGCTGGCCATGACGCCGGCCAGTGGCCCCATCAAATACAACGTCGTCATCACGTAGCCGGTCATGGTCCTGGTGCTCAGGTGCTCCCAGGTGGGCAACAAGAACAGAATCAAGCCCATGAGCAGGAAGAACAACAGGTGACCCCAGTTATGCGCGAGGATGAAGCGGGTCTCAGCGGCGATGTTGTGGCGTTGAAAGTCCGAAGTCGCCGATTGCACGCCGTTGTTCAGGAACGCTCCGCGACGTTCGCGATGCAACTTGAGTTCCTTGATCCCTTCGGTCAGGGCGCGGAAATGGCCGAACAACCGGTCTTCGGCTTCGCGGGCCAGATGAAGCGAGCGAAATCCGCTGGTGATGAGGAGGCGGTAGCAGCAGGCGCCAAAGGCGATAAACAGGCACATGGCCAGCAACACGCGCCACGAAAGCAAGCCGAGGTAAACCGAGCCGCCGAGCAGAATGGCGATATTGACCGTCAGCACCGGAAAACTGAACAGCGCGGCGGTGATGCTGTTAATGTCGTCAGTCAGCGCCACCATCAGCCGAGGCGCGCCCACCTCTTCCAGGTGTCGCAGAGGCACGGCGAGAACCTTGCGGATCAGCTCCCGCCGGATGTCTGCGACCGCCTGTTGCGAAAAACGAATCAGCCAGATCTGCGAAATGAAGCCGGTAAGAATCTTGCCCAGGGCCAGCGCGGCAAAGCCGAGGAGCAGGAACGCGGCGGTGCCCTCCGGATCGTTGACGGCAACATTGACCAACGCAATCAGGCCGGCGTTGCAAGCACCGCTGAACAGAGCGGTAAGCCCCGTCACTGCCACCATGCCCCGGCATTTCTTCAGAAGGAATTTGAGCAGGTTCATAGCGGGGCGGGTCTCAGGTCTTGGTTCTCGACTGCGCTCCGTCTAGGCACGCGCTCAGTTTCGCCGCCAACGTCCGGGCGTGCGGTTCGACGAAAATTTTTTCGTGCGAACCTGGAATCGGGATTACTTCGACGCCACCGGCCGCCAGTTCGCCCCAGCCATACTGGGGGTCGAACGAACAGAGGAACGGCTGGCCGCGCGTGCGGAAAAGCGTGATGCGGCCTGGATAGGGCTTCGGAAGATAGTCGCGGATGGCCCGCACGTGGACTTCCCACAGCTTGAGTTCAATTTCCGGAAACTGGGACACTTCGATGACTTCTTCGAGGTCCAGCGGTGAGGAACAGACTTGCCCCTGCCCGAAGCGCCGGCGCAATTTCTTCAGCAATACCCGGAACTTGCGTCGGACGAAGCTCCGGCGCTCGGCGGTTTCCAGGCCGAAGAAGTTGTTCAACCAATGAACCGCGTTGATCGTGAAGTCGAACACGAACCGCGGCCGCCACCAGGGAATGCGCTCATAGCTGGTGTTCACGGGTGTGCTTTCCAGCAGCGCCAGCAGAGCGATGAGTTCCCCTTGCTCCTGAAGTTGCCGCCCGATTTCATACGCCACGTTGCCGCCGAAACAATAGCCGCCCAGATAATAGGGTC
>QHPW01000093.1 GCA_003219675.1 Verrucomicrobiota bacterium | reverse complement strand
CACGGTGAATTTCACCGGCAAGTACACCTTTTTCGACGCGAACACGAACGGCATTTCGGACAGTTGGGAACGGAATTACTTCAGCTCCGTCTCGACCAACCGCACGCAACTGACGGATACTGACGGGGACGGTATGACTGATTACGCCGAGTTTATCGCCGGCACGGACCCGAACAATGCAAGTTCGGTTTTGGAGTTGACGCCCCCCGCGGCGCAGTCGAACGGGAATTTGCGTTTCGACTGGCCGTCGGTTCCGGGCCGAGCCTATCGGCTTGAAATGAGCGCGGATTTGGTTGTCTGGACGCCGTTGTCAGATTGGATCAGCGCCAGAACCACAACCTCGTCCATGGTCGTCCAACCGCAAACGACGGGCGCGAACAATTTCTATCGCTTGGAAGTCCGACCGTAGAAGGGACACGAATTTCACGAATTCACAACAGGCAAACCAGGCGAATTTGTGCTCATTCGTGAAATTCGTGTCTACTCATTGTTCCTGGAATCCATGATGATGGTCACCGGGCCATCGTTGACGAGTGTTACCTTCATGTCCGCGCCGAATTCGCCCGTCTGGATCGGCTTGCCCAGGTCCTGGGCCAGCTTGCGAGCGAAAGCCTGGTAAAGCGGCACGGCGATTTCCGGTCGGGCAGCGCGGCTGTAAGAGGGGCGGTTCCCTTTCTTTGTGCTGGCAAACAGCGTGAACTGGCTGATGAGCAGGAGGTCGCCCTGGACCTCCTGGATTGAACGGTTCATCAGACCCTGGTCGTCGTTGAAGACGCGAAGACGAACGACCTTGCCGCTCAGCCATTCGATGTCTTCCGGCGTGTCTGTTTCCTCGAGCGCCAGGAGAACAACCAAACCCTTTTGAATGGCGCCGCGAACCTGGCCGTTGATGATAACGGAGGCTTCGGAAACACGTTGAATAACTGCGCGCACGATTTGAAAGGTCCGGGCGCAAAAAATAGCGGCTGCTGTTCCGGCTGCCAAGGATTGAACTCCGTCAAAGCTGAAGCGCGGACTTCAGTCCGCTTCACTGTGCGCCGTGGTGGGCTGGGGAGTTTAGAACGCTTGTGCCGGTCCATTTCCCCTGTTGCAGTCGGCGGCGGCGCCCGTTAGGGTAAGGCGCTGTTTATGACGTTGACCGAAAAAATTCTGGCGCGGGCGGGTGGCAGGGCCAAGGCGCAGGCCGGTGACAACGTCTGGGTGAAGGCGGACATTTTGATGACCCACGATGTCTGCGGGCCGGGCACCATCGGCGTGTTCAAACGCGAGTTCGGCAAGGCCGCAAAAGTCTGGGACCGCGACAAAATCGTCATCATCCCCGACCACTACATTTTTACCGCCGACTCGAAGTCGAACCGCAACGTCGATATCCTGCGCGAGTTCGTGAAGGAGCAGGGCATCCCGTATTTCTATGATGTGATCGACGACCCGAACGGCCATTGGGTGTTTGACCCGGCCCGGGGCCAGCTCAAGAAACAATACGGATCGAACTTCGCGGGTGTCTGCCACACCGCGTTGCCGCAAAAAGGCCACACGCGTCCGGGTGAAATTCTGTTCGGCACCGATTCGCACACCTGCATGGCGGGCGCGTTCAACGAGTTTGCCACCGGCATTGGCAACACCGACGCGGGTTTTGTCATGGGCACCGGCAAACTGCTGTTGAAGCTGCCGGAGACAATGCGCTTTCGGCTCGAAGGCAGGTTGCAGCCGGGCGTCATGGCCAAAGAGGTCATCCTTCATTGCATCGGCGAGATAGGTTTCGACGGGGCGACGTATCGCGCGATGCAGTTCGACGGGCCGGGTGTGGCCGGTCTTTCAATGGACGATCGCATGACCATCGCGAACATGGCCATCGAAGCCGGCGGCAAGAACGGCATATTTGAGTTCGATGCGCAGACGCAGGCGTATGTCGATTACCGCTGCAAATTGAACGGGACCCGGACGAGTTACGAGCCGGTCGAGCGCGACCGGGTCGAAAAATGCGTTTACGAACTGACCGTTGATTTATCCAAACTCGAGCCGCTGGTGGCTTGTCACCCCGATCCGGGCCGGCGAAAACCGGCCCGGGAACTGGCCGACATCAAGCTTGACCGTGCTTACATCGGTTCCTGCACCGGGGGCAAAACCAGCGACTTTCTGGAATTCGCCCGCGTCATTCGCGGCAAACGCGTGGCCATCGCCACCTTCGGAGTGCCGGCGACGCCGGAGACGGTGCACGACCTCCAGTCGTCGCGCTGGGGCGACAAGACAATCTGGGAAATCCTGGTGGATGCCGGGGTGCAAATGACCGAAAACGCCAGTTGCGCCGCTTGCCTGGGCGGGCCGACCGACACCTTCGGTCGCATGAACACGCCCATGAAGTGTATCAGCGCCACCAACCGGAATTTCCCCGGACGCATGGGGCATAAGGAATCGCAGGTGTTTCTGGCCTCACCGATGACCGTGGCGGCCAGCGCGATTACCGGCAAAATCACCGATCCACGCGGGTTTTTGAGCTGACCCTGGACGAAGCGCGTGTTGGCGGTCTGTTTTGAGCGGCTGGTGCCGGAAGCGACCGGAAGGTTCGCAGGTTCGCGCGGGTAATTATTCCGTTTGACAATTAGCTGCAAGCACCTAAACTGACGCCAATTCTAGTCACGACAGAAAAATAACCAGGAGCAAACCTTATGAAACAACGTGGAAGTTTTTCGATGGCGATGGCTTGTGTTGTGGCGTTGATGGGGGCGTTTGTTGTTTCCTCTGTGCAAGCCGGCGATGTGGGCAAGGCTGTGGTTCGAACCATCCGCGGCTCGGCGCAGTATGCCGAGGGCGGCAATTGGCTGCCACTGAGTGTCGGCCAGGTCCTCAAGCCGGGTTCCACCATTCGGACGGCCAATGAATCCCAGGTGGATCTGTTCATGGATCAAAACGGCCCCGTGGTTCGCCTCGCGGAAAACACCACCCTCGGCGTTGACAAGCTGAACTTTGAAGCCACCGGCGTGGACACGGTGATCGAGACGCAGTTGGACCTGAAGTCCGGGCGCATCCTCGGCATTGTGAAGAAAATGGCGGCGACCTCGAAATACGAAATCAAAACGCCGAACGGAGTCGCAGGCATCCGCGGTACGGAATACGACATCACAGCGACGAGCGTCGTGCGGGTGGTCTCCGGATCATTAGTCGTGGTGTACGTCAAGAGCGATGGCACCGTGGTCACCCAAGTCGTGAATGCGGGTGAGATGTTTGTCCCCTCCGAAGGCGCGGTCAAACCGATTCCTCCGGATCAGCTCAGCCAGTTGGTTGCCGAGATGAAGGATATCATCGGCGCGCCGACGGCTGAGTTAAGGGTGGAGGAGCCCGTACGCATTTTCATTTCGCCGCTGACGGGCGAAAACAGTTCGGTGCGGCAGTAACGCGTCCGCCATCGGATTTTTACCCAGGGCAGCCTTGTGTTGCCTTGGGTTTTTTGTTATCGCCGACAGGGTTGAAGCCGCATTCCAAATCCAGTTTCGCGCGGAACATACCGATCCTGATCGCGGCGGCGGTGATTGCGCTGGTTTGCCTGGCCCAGCCGCTGCCCCGGTTCTTCCCGCGGTTCGACATGTTCCAGCGGCTGGAATGGATGACCTATGATTGGAGGATACGACGCGCGGTTTCCTCCGCTTCAAAAGTCGCAACCAATCTCGCGGTTGTTTTTATCGACGACGACAGCCTCAAGGCGATCAACGACAATTTCCAGTTCAGTTGGCCGTGGCCGCGCCAACTCCATGGGCGTCTGATTGGAGAACTGTCGGCCCAAGGGGCAAAGGCCATCGGTTTTGACATCCTGTTTCGCGAGTTGCATCTCCCTTCACCGGAAACCGCAGTGACCGTTGGAGAGCAAACTTTCAATTCCGACGATTTTTTTGCGTGGCAATTACGCAAGGCAGGCAACGTTGTCCTGGCGGCGATGGAGGAAAGACTCGGGAGCCGGTGGCGGGTGTTGCTGCCAGCGGACAAATTTCGCACCAACTCCTGGAGGGTCGGCCATATCACCAGCGATGTAGATTCTGACGGCGTTCTGCGGCGCGCGAAGGCATATTACGATGATCCCGTTCATGGACGTATCTGGCACATGGGGATCGTGCTGGCCGCCCGGGCGTTGAATGTAGATCTTTCAAAGGCGGTCATGCTGCCGGACAGAATCCTTTTGCAGGGAGAAGGCGGCATCCACAGAACCATTCCCGTGGATCGAAGCGGATACTTTTATATCGACTGGTGTTTGGCCTGGAACGACAGACGGATTTTGAGAGACAATTTCGAATCGATTCTCCAGAAGGATATCGCCCGCGACAGCGGAAAAACCAACATTCCTCCGGTGTGGCGCAACCGGATCGTCGTCGTCGGCTCTCTCGGCTCCGGCAACAATATCTCGGATATTGGCTCGACTCCGCTTTCCAAACAAACCTACCTCGTCAGCAAACATTGGAACGTGGCCAACTCCGTGATCACCGGACAGTTTGTTCGAAGGAGCGCGTACCTGACGGAATTACTTTTGATCTTGCTGATGGGGACGATCTCCGCCTTGCTGTCCTGGAAATTGCGCGCCGTGCTGTCGTCATTGTCGGTCATCCTCGCGATGGTGTTGTATGCCGCGGTCAGCGTTTTTCTCTTCATACAGTACCGTTACTGGCTGCCCATCATTCTGCCGGTTGGCTGCGCGTCGATTATGACCCACGTTTGCATGGTCACCTACCGCGTCGTGGGAGCGGCAGCGGATAAAATCGGTCTTCTCGAAAGTCGTTTCACCGAATGTTGTCACCGAACTGTTGAAAGCGGACCGGATTTCGCTCGGCGGCGCGCGGCGCAAGGTGACGATTTATTTTGCGGACATTCGCGGGTTCACCCGGATGACCGATGAAATGCAGGCCCAGGCCGAAGCGTATATCCGGGAGCACAAGCTGCCGCCCGCGGTGGCGGAAGCTTACCTGGACAAGCAGGCCGGCGACCTTCTGAGCACGGTCAGTCTTTATTTGAGCGTGATCGCCGACACGATCATCAAGCACGACGGCACGTTCGACAAATACATCGGCGATTGTGTTCTGGCCTTTTGGGGCGCGCCGATTCCAAACGATCGGCATCCGTTGCAGTGCGTGCGCGCCGCCATCGACGCCCAGCGTGCCATTTACGAACTCAACCTCCAGCGCGCGGCCGAAAATAAGCGCCGCGAACAGGAAAATGCGGCGCGGCTGGCGACCGGGCAGGCCCCGTATCCGATGCACCGGCTGTTGGCGTTGGGTTCGGGAATCACCACGGGCACGGTCACGGTCGGTTTGATGGGTTCCGAGGAGAAACTCAGTTACACCGTGCTTGGCCGCGAGGTGAACCTGG
>QHPW01000403.1 GCA_003219675.1 Verrucomicrobiota bacterium | reverse complement strand
CGGGCGTGAAAAGCAGGAAAAGATTTTCCCGATCACGCAATTTCAATTTAAATTCGCCCATGCGCAACCCTGCCTTGCAGCACGCCATTGAAGCGAGCGCGGACCCGCATCGGGCGAAACACGGTTTCGACCAGCTCAAAGCCACGCAAACCTCAACAGCTCTGAAGAGACTTTCAGCCGATCAGGCGCGCATTCTTGCGGCGCTGTTCAGCGGTTCGCAAGCCCTCGGTGAACTGCTGCTCAAACATCCGGATTGGCTCCAGCAAACGCTCGATCCCGCGCTGCTTCAACACCCGCGTCTGGAACAGGGGCTTCGTCGCCAGGTCAATGCCTGGCTGAAGCCGTTGCTCGCGGCGCGCGATTTTGCAACCGCCCTGGCGCAACTGCGCCTGTTTAAGCAGCGCGAAATGCTCCGCATCGCCGCACGCGACCTCGCCCGTCCCGGCGACGTCACCGAAATCACGCGTGAAATCTCCAACGTTGCTGACGTCTGCCTCGAGGCGGTCTGTCAAATCTGCCACCGGCAATTCACCGAACGCTTCGGCCAACCCTATCACCCCGGTGCCGACGAGCGCTGGGAACCGACACAGTTTTGCGTTTTCGGCCTGGGCAAACTGGGCGGGCAGGAGCTCAATTACAGTTCCGATGTCGATTTGACGTTCCTCTACACCGAGGAAGGCCACCTCTTCAAGGAACCGCCCGCTCGCGGGCAGCAGCGCGGCAAGGGCCTGGCGAACCACCAGTTTTTCAAGCGACTCATCGAGGCGTTCGTCGCCGAAGTCACGCGCCTGACGCCGGAAGGCTCGCTCTTTCGCGTGGACCTGCGATTGCGCCCCGAAGGCGACGCCGGGCCCCTCGCCCGTTCACTGGCCAGCTACGAAAATTACTACGCCCAATGGGGGCAGACCTGGGAGCGGATGATGCTCATCAAGGCCCGCCGCGTCGCAGGCGATGAGGCCCTGGCTTCCGAGTTTCTCGAAATGATTCAGCCATTTCGTTACCCCCGCTCGCTGGCCGAACACATCGTGCGCGAGGTCGCCGGGATGAAACAACGCACCGAAAATGAAGTGGTCAAGGCGGGCGAAATGGATCGCAACGTCAAACTGGGGCGCGGCGGCATTCGCGAAATTGAATTCATCGCCCAGACATTTCAACTCCTCAACGCCGGGCGCATGCCGTTTTTGCCCAAACGTTGCCGGTTCTGCAAAAACTCAAAGAATACAATCTGCTTTCCACCGCCGAGGCGCAGACGCTTTCGTCGGCCTATTGCTTTCTGCGCGACGTGGAGCACCGCTTGCAAATGGAAAATAATTTGCAGACGCACACGATCCCCGCCGAGCGCAAAGCCCGCGAGCGACTGGCGGCGCTGATGGGTTTTGCATCGTTGCGTGAGTTCGAAAACGCGTTGCGCCGGCACACCCGGAATGTCCGCGGGAATTTCGAGGCCTTGTTCAAAGCGGAGAAGCCTGCGCCACCCCGCCCGCTGCCGCCCGACTTCGCCGGGCGCGAAGCCGAATGGAGCAGACTGTTGAGCGACCATTCCTTCAGCGATGGGACTCAATCGCTTCGCCTGATCGAAACGTTCGCGCTCGGCCCGGGCTATGTTCACGTCTCACCGCGCACCGTGGACCTTGCCCTGCAACTGTTGGCCAGGATGTTCGCGCTTTGCCCGAAAAGGCATTCATCAGGGAAGCTCTCACTGCCGGCGAACGCGTTGTCGGATCCCGACCGCGTGCTCGCCAGACTCGACAGCTACATCAGCGCCTACGGCGCGCGCGCGATGCTTTACGAAACCTGGACCAGCAACCCCTCGCTGTTCGAGCTGCTGCTGCTGCTGTTCGACCGCTCCGAGTTCCTGGCCGAAGTCGCCATCCGCACGCCCGACCTGGTGGACGAGTTGGAGTTGAGCGGTTTCCTCCGCCGCCGCAAGAGCGCCGGCGAAATCCTGCGAGACCTGCGGCACGGCCGCGACGACAAGGACCAGCGACTCTGGCTGCGACGCTACCACCAGGCGGAGTTGATGCGCATCGGCTTGCGCGACATCCTGGGCCTGGCCGATTTCGAGCAAAACCTCGAGGAACTCTCCGCTCTCGCCGATGCCTGCCTGCAATACGCCCTCGAAGTCGTCCTCCGGAAAAGCAAACGGAAGGCTCCGCCGTTCGTCATTGTTGGCCTGGGCAAACTGGGGGGCGCGGAACTGAACTACGGCTCCGATCTCGACATCATTTTCGTCGCAGTTTCCAAAACAAAGAACCTGTCTGCGCTCCAGGGACTGGCGGCGCAAATCATGGATTTGCTCTCCAGTCCGACGGAGTTCGGTGTTGCGTTTGTCACCGATGCAAGGCTTCGTCCCGATGGCGAGAAAGGCCTGCTGGTCAACACCCTGGACGCTTATGAAGATTACTATCGCCGCCGCGCGATGCTGTGGGAGATCCAATGCCTGACCCGCGCCCGCCCCATCGCAGGGGATATGAAGACGGGTGACCAATTTCAACGATTGGCGGCAACCCTCGCCAGTTTCACGCCGGAGAATGTAGCCGCAGGCTTCAGCCTGCGCGGAACACCGGCAAAACCCGCGCCCCGCCGCGCGCAACGCAACCTGAAGGATGCGGCTACAGAACCAGGGAGCGGCCTGGCCGCGTATCGGGCCGACTGGAAGGATGAAATCGCCAGAATGCGGTCCCGCATCGAGAAGGAACGCACGCCATCGGGCAAAAACGATCTGGCGATCAAGACCGGCACCGGGGGACTCGTGGACGCCGAGTTCATCGCTCAAACGCTTTGCCTGGCGCACGGCTGGCAGGAACCCAACACGCTCCGCGCGCTCCAACTCGCTCGCGAAAGAGCCGCTTTGCCCCGCGCCAGCTCCGACTCTCTTATTGAAAATTACCGCAAGCTGCTCCGCATCGAGGGCATCCTCCGTCGCTGGAGTTTTGAAGCCGAAGCGGTTTTGCCCGACAAACCCGCCCCGCTCTATCGCGTTGCCATCCGTTGCGGTTTTACCTGCGCGGAGGGATTGATGAAAGCGCTGGGGGAATATCGCTCAGCCATTCGGAAGGTTTACCACCAGGTTATCAAGCAATCAATTCCCTGACCACGTGACCGTGGACATCCGTGAGCCGGAAGTCGCGACCCGCGTGGCGGAAGGTGAGCTTCTCGTGGTCGAAGCCTAGCAGCCAGAGAATGGTGGCATGGAGGTCGTGAACGTGAACCTTGTTTTCCACTGCCTGAAAGCCAAATTCGTCGGTAGCGCCGTGCACCTGGCCGCCCCGGACTCCCCCGCCCGCCATCCACATGGTGAAGCCGTAGTGGTTGTGATCGCGACCGTTGATCTTTCCGGCATTGGAACCGGGCGTGGGCAGCTCGACCGTGGGCGTGCGGCCAAATTCGCCGCCCCATACAACCAGCGTTTCCTCCAGCAGTCCGCGCTGCTTCAAATCCCGCAACAACGCGCCGATGGCCTGGTCGGATTCTTTTGCCAGACGGCGGTGGTTCACCTCGATGTCGTCGTGGTTGTCCCACGGCTGACCTGCGCCGTGCCACACCTGAACGAACCGCACTCCTCTTTCAATCAGGCGCCGGGCGATGAGCAACTGCCGGGCCTGGGTTCCCTCCCCGTACATTTTGCGAATCGTTTCCGGCTCGCGGCTGATGTCGAACGCGTCGGTGGCGTCGATCTGCATCCGGTACGCCAGTTCAAAAGACTGAATGCGAGCCTCCAACTGCGCGTCCTGCTGGCGCTTCTTCAAGTGTCGTTCGTTTAACTCCTGCAACAATTCGAGCTGATCCTTCTGCTCCAGACGCGAGGTGTAATTGTTCTGGATATGCTCGATAAGCTTTTCGATCCGCGTGTGCTGGGTGTCGATGTAGGTGCCCTGAAAAATTCCGGGCAGGAACCCGGACTGCCAGTTCTGCGATTCCTGGATCGGGTAGCCGCCCGGGCACATCACGATGAAGCCGGGCAGATCCTGATTTTCAGTGCCCAAACCGTAGTTGATCCATGACCCCATGCTGGGCCGAATCAGCCGCGCCTCGCCGCAATTCATCAACAGCAACGACGGCTCGTGGTTCGGCACATCGGCGTGCATCGAGCGGATGACCGCGATGTCGTCAATGCATTGGCCGACCTGCGGGAAAATCTCACTCACTTCAATGCCACTCTGGCCGTGCTTCCTGAATTTGTAAGGCGAAGGAAACGCCGCGCCGGTCTTGCGCTCGGTCTTCAAATTCTCCATCGGCAACAGTTTGCCGGCGTATTTTTCCAGCGCCGGTTTGGGGTCGAAGGTATCGACATGCGACGGTCCGCCGTTGGCGAAGATATGAATCACCCGCCTGGCCCTGGCCCCAAACTGCGGCGGCCTGGGAGTCAACGGCGAAACGTAGCCGCCGGTCTCCGCGCGGGCCGTGCCGGTCAACGTCTCGACGCCCCCGAAGAACGTGGCCAGACTCAACGCACCCATGCCCATGCCACACCTGCAGAGAAACTCGCGCCGGGTCAGAAACGCGTCGTCCAGGGCTGGTTTGTGGTGCTGCATTTCAAGTCTTTATTGGCGGTCGTTCGTTTTTCAACTGCCGGAAGACGACCCGCCGCTTCGCAAAATTCAATGCTTTTGCGACGGATTTATCCGCACTTTATCACAATCGCCGGTCCGGGCAACAGCTTCGTTCGGCCGGCAGTGCCCTGATTTGGTGGCGGCGGTGCTGCGGCACCGCCGTGCGCCGCGGCAGCGGCGCACCCACCTTAAGCAGCTTAGGACACTACCGTTCGGCGCAGGCGCCGCATGGGGTCGTTAACGCAGTTGCCCTTGACCGTGTGTTTGTGTATTTTGCGGCCTCTCTAAAGACGAATTTGCGATGAGTACGAAGGAAACCAAACCGACCGGGGGACCGCCGCCCGAAGAAATGGACCCGCTGACTGCAGCCGAGACGCCGGAGCCCGGCGAGACTGCGGCGGAAAGGATCCGCAACGCCGAACTGCCGCCGACGCCGCAGCAAATTGAAGAATTGAAAGCCAGGGCCGCCAAAGCGGACGAGCATTGGGACCGGTTGCTGCGGGCCACGGCGGATCTGGACAACTTCAGGAAACGGGCCGCGCGGGAACGTCAGGAGGCGATCCGCTTCGCCAACGCTTCGCTGCTGGAGAAACTGATTCCCGCCCTGGATAACTTTGACATGGCGCTGGCGGCCGCCGGCAATGCCGAAGGCAACTCGGTCGAGTCGCTCAAAACCGGCATCGCGATGATCCATAATCAATTGAAAAGCGCGGTGGCCGAAGCCGGCTTGGAGGAAATCGACGCCACCCACCAGCGTTTCGACCCGAACCTGCATGAAGCCGTTTCGCAAGAGGACTCCGCGGAGGTGCCGGAAGGCCATGTGATCCGCCAGTTGCGCAAAGGTTACAGGTTGCGCGACCGCCTGATTCGTCCGGCCAGCGTCGTTGTGGCCAGGAAACCGGCCGCCTGAGCGCCATGGCGAAACGTGATTACTACGAAGTCCTCGGCGTGGAGCGCAACGCCGGCGAGGAGGACATCAAAAAAGCCTACCGCAAACTGGCCGTCAAATATCACCCGGACAAAAATCCGGGGGACAAAGCCGCGGAGGAAAAATTCAAGGAACTGGGCGAAGCCTACGAGGCGCTGAGCGATCCGCAAAAGCGGGCTGCTTACGACCAATACGGCCACGCCGCCTTCGATCCGCGCGCGCGGGCCGGCGGAGGTTTTCGCAGCGGCGGGTTCCACGATCCGTTCGAGATCTTCCGCGAAGTCTTCGGCGGCTCCGGCAGCATCTTCGACGAACTCTTCGGCGGCGAACGACACGATCCCACCCGCCCGCAGCGCGGCGCCGACCTTCGTTACGACATGGAGATTTCCTTCGAAGAAGCCGTGCTGGGCTGCGACAAGGAAATCACGGTCACGAAGCTCGACACCTGCGAGTCGTGCCGCGGGTCCGGCTCCGAACCAGGCTCGACGACGAAGACCTGCTCGACCTGCGGCGGGCGCGGGCAGGTCATCAACTCGCGCGGCATCTTCAGCATTGCGCAGACCTGCCCCCGGTGCGAAGGCGCCGGGCACGTGATTGAAAAACCTTGTCGCGCCTGTCACGGCGCCGGACGCCGCGAGCGCACGTCCAAAATCAAAATCAGAATTCCGCCGGGCGTGGACACCGGCGCCCGACTGCGCTCGGCGGGCAATGGCGAAGGCGGCATTCGCGGCGGGCCGTCAGGAAACCTTTACGTGGTTTTGCACGCCAGGCCGCACGAGATTTTTCAACGCGACGGCGACGATCTGGTTTGCGAGGTGCCGATCAGTTTCGTCCAGGCCGCCCTGGGCGCCGAAATCGAAGTGCCGACCCTGAGCGGCAAAGCGCACATCAAGATCCCGGCCGGCACCCAGACCGGAACCGTGCTGCGACTGAAAGGCAAAGGCGTGAAAAATGTCCAGGACTACGGAGTTGGGGACCTGCACGTGCGCGTGCACGTCGAGGTCCCGACGCATCTGAACGCCGCTCAGCGTGACAAGCTGCAGGAATTCGCCGGACTGTGCGATCCCAGCGTGAACCCGCAGACCAGGAGTTTCTTTGAGAAGGCGAAGAACCTGTTCCGATGATGCGGAGGAAGGCGCGGTGATGGAGTCTTGGAGCTGTGCGCTAATGCGAGAGCTGTCCAATCAATCCGACGCTCCATCGCTCCAATGCTTCATCACTCCCTTTTGATTTCATGCACCGTTTTTACCTGCCTCCCGACGAATGTCTGAAAGACCCGCCCAGGCTCTCGGAGCGCGAGTCGCATCATGCCTTGAACGTTCTGCGCGTCCGCCCGCGCGACCGGGTGGTGGTGCTGAACGGCGCGGGAGATGAATTGCTTTGCGAAGTGCTCAACGCGGAACGCCGCGCGCTCACGCTGAGAATCGTGCAGAAAAATGCAATCCCGCCATTGCCCTATCAAGTGACGCTGGTCCAGGCGGTCGCCAGGGGAAAAGCCATGGAGTTGATTGTTCAAAAAGCGACCGAGTTGGGCGCGCATCGTATCGTGCCGATTTTATCCGAACGCACGGTGGCGCAGGTGGACGCGGAAGCGGTCCCGAACAAAGTTGAAAAATGGGTGGCCTCAACCGTGGAAGCCCTCAAGCAATGCGGTTCCGCCTGGCTGCCGCGCGTGGAGGCGCCGCTGACAGCGCAAGCGTTTCTGGCGCGCGGTGACAGATCGGTTTGCGTCTGGGTCGGACCGGAAGGCGACTTCACTCCCGCGGAAATCAACGCCGTGCGCGCTGCCGGCGCGCTTCCCATCACGCTCGGTCCACTGGTGTTGCGGAGCGAAACCGCGGCCATTTACTCCCTGTCCGTTATTAACTACGAACTGCAATCAAAGCGCGGTCAGAACGGGCACCTGAAGTGATGTGCCATCCAGCGGTCGAGTTGGGTTCCAAATCCGCTCGTGTTCTCCACTGGTTTCCAGCTTTCGCCCCGCCGGCAAAAGAGTTTCCACGATTGCGGCGCGCAGCAGCCGCCGTTCGGCCCGTCGTCGAACCAAAACACTTCGACCGCGGAAACCTTGCGCGGTTTCGTGAAATCGTGTTGCGCCTATTCGGCTGTGCCGCGATGGTCCCACCAGGTGAACCGCGGGATGCTGTGGTCGTTCGAGTTTTTTGGATCAAGACCATCGATCATCGCTTCGACCGTGTCATGGCCAAAGCAGTGCGAGGCCGACACCGGAGACGGTTGCGGCCCGGTCCATTCGCGCG
>QHPW01000401.1:7769-9597 GCA_003219675.1 Verrucomicrobiota bacterium | reverse complement strand
CGGGCACGCGGACTCGCTGCTGGTCAAAGCGGGTTCGGGTGCGTTGACGTTCGGGCATCCGGACAGCGCAGGCGTGCCGGCGGCGTTCACGCAACACACGATTGTGCTTCCGTTCAACGATGTGGACGCGGTCAAGGCCGCGTTCGAAGCGAACAAAGAACAGATCGCGGGAATCATTCTCGAACCGGTGCCGGGCAATGCGGGTTTGTATCTGCCCAGGCCAGGTTACCTGGAATTTTTGCGGAAAATCACGGCGGAGAACGGCGCGCTGCTCATTTTCGATGAAGTAATGACGGGTTTTCGCCTTGCGTGGGGCGGGGCGCAGGAACGGTTTGGCATCGCGCCCGATTTGAGTTGTTTTGGAAAAATCATTGGCGGCGGTTTGCCCGTGGGCGCGTTCGGCGGTCGGGCGGACATTCTGGACTGCCTCGCTCCGCTGGGACCGGTTTATCAAGCGGGCACGCTGAGCGGCAATCCGCTGGCGATGGCGGCGGGCATCGCGGCGCTGGAAGAGCTGAGTAGCAGCCGACGTGAGGAGGCTCATTTTAAGAAGCCCGAAATCCGAAGTCCGAACCCTGGAATTGATCAGAGCCTCCTCACGTCGGCTGCTACGGCGGACACGAACGCCTACGCGCGGCTCGAACAACTCGGCGCGCAACTCGAAGCCGGAATGAAAGACGCCGCCAGGTCGGCCAAGGGGGCCGTGCAATTCAATCGTTGCGGCTCGATGTTCTGCGCCTACTTCACCGATCGCCCGGTTCACAACCTCGCCGACGCGATGCACAGCGACCGCGAGCGGTTCAAGAAATTCTTCCACGGCATGTTGGCCGAGGGAATTTACCTCGCGCCGTCGCAGTTTGAGGCGGGATTTATTTCGATCGCCCACACGGTGGAGGACATTGAGTCCACGGTGAAGCGTGCAACGAGTGTGATGAAAAATTTAGCGTGACCCATCATCGCCGAATGAATGCGAGCGGAAGCGACCTCAATTATGATCTGACGGTTTTCGCGGAAGAAGAGAAGGGCTTTTACAGCGAGGAAAAGTCCAGCCGGAAGTGATTCGATATGCGCGTCCTCGCGATTGACCACGGCACGAAACGAATGGGCATCGCCATCAGCGATGAGCTAGGGATGATCGCCCAGCCGTTGGAATTCATCCCGGCGGAGCCGTTCGCGGAGTTTCTGGAGAGGTTGAAAGAAATCCTCCGCGAAAAGCAGGTGGAGCTGGTCCTGGTCGGCGTGCCGCGAAACATGAACGGCAGTTACGGCCCGGCCGCGCTCAAGGTGCAGGAGTTCGTTGCCGTGTTGAAGGACGCGATCGCGATTCCCATCAAAACTCTCGATGAACGACTCACCTCGGTGCAGGCGCACCGCTTTTTGACCGAGACGGAAGTGCGCGGTCGCCGGCGGAAGGAAAAGGTGGACAAATCGGCGGCGGCGATATTGTTGCAGAGTTATCTGGACGTCCGACCAAATTAGATTTTTACCACGGATACCACGGATGAACACGGATAAACACAGATGCGGCAACACGAATCGCGCTCATCAGCACGAATTGATCGTCTCTTTAGTGGTAACTCGTGGAATTCGTGTCAAAGCCTCCGTCTCCATCCGTGTTCATCCGTGTGCATCTGTGGTCTAGTCTCCATGTGGATTCGCTCAAATTCAAATTGACCATCGCTTACGACGGCACGAATTACGAAGGCTGGCAGGCGCAGAAAACCGGCCTCGGCGTGCAGCAAAAGGTCGAGGAGGCCCTGGGCAAACTTTTTCCGAGCAAGCCGCGCGTGCATGGTTCGAGTCGCACCGACACCGGCGTGCACGCGCT
>QHPW01000401.1:0-7720 GCA_003219675.1 Verrucomicrobiota bacterium | reverse complement strand
GACATTCGTGTGATGTCGGCGACTCGTTGTCGCGCGGACTTTCATGCTCGTTTCGACGCGACCGGCAAGCAATACCGCTACTTTGTCTGGAACCAGAAAGCGATGAATCCGCTGCTGCGGCGCCGGGCCTGGCACGCGCCGCTGCCGCTCGACCTCTCGGCCATGCGTTCGGCGGCGAAACTGTTTCCGGGCAAACACGATTTCAAATCGTTTGCCGGGACGCGGAAGTATGCAATGGAATCCACGGTGCGCACGGTGACGCGTTGCGACATCCAGCGGCGTGGGCCGCTGGTAACGTTCATCATCGAAGGCGACGGTTTTCTCTACAAAATGTGCCGTGGCATGGTGGGAACGCTGGTGCAGGTGGGGCAGGGGAAGTTCGCCGCGGCGGAAATCAAACGGATGCTCGGCCGCAAGGACCGACGCGCGGCGGGCATGACCGCGCCGGCGCATGGGTTGGTATTGTGGAAAGTTTTCTACAAATCTGAAATCCGAAATCTGAAATCTGAAATCTGAAATGCACCTCGTCCTGGTTGAACCGGAAATTCCGCCGAACACGGGCAACGTGGCGCGGCTGTGCGCGGCGACGCGGACGACGTTGCACCTGATCGAGCCGCTCGGCTTCAAACTCGACGACCGACAACTCAAGCGCGCGGGGATGGATTACTGGCAGCATCTCGAATGGCATCGTTGGCCAGATTGGACGGCGTTTCAAAAGCAACCGCCGGCCGGCGCCCGGCTTTGGTTCATCGAATCCAGCGGGCCGAAGCTCTACACCGAAGTCCGCTTTGCGCCGGATGATTATCTCGTGTTTGGCCGGGAAACGGCGGGGTTGCCGAAGAAATTGCTGGAACAAAATCGTGAGCGGTGGTTGCGCATCCCGATGTTCAACGAGCTGTCGCGTTCGTTGAACCTGTCCAACTGCGCGGCGCTGGTGTTGTTTGAGGCGCTGCGGCAGCAGGGCTTTTGCGGGGAGTTGCGTGAAACGTGAATCGGACACCGGGCGATGAGCACAGGCTCCATCGCGCGCGCCGCAGTGTCTTGCAAGGTTAGTGGCACGGGCGTCCCGCCCGTGCGTTTCTGACTGGGAGCGAACGGGCGGGACGCCCGTGCCACTACAACAGGGTGCGCCCCGCAAAAAAACTGAGATACCGCCCGCCATCTACGCATCACATCCTCGCTTCCGCCTCCCGAATCAGCGCCAGGACTTTTTCGGGTTTATCGGCGGTGGTGAGATTTTGGCGCAGTTTTGGATCGCGGACGAGGCGGCTGATGCGCGCGAGGATCTGGAGATGCTGTGTGACGGTCGTGGTGACCAGCAGGAAAAACAGTTTGGCCGGCTGGGCATCGATCGCGCCGTAAGCGATTCCCTGATCGTGGCGGCCAAAGACGATCACCGGCCTTTCAACCAGGCCGACCAGCGCATTGCGCGCGTGGGGCAGGGCGACGCCATCGCCGATGCCCGTGCTGTGAAGTTGCTCGCGTTCCTGCAACGCGCGAAGCAAGGTTTGCCTGGCTTCGGATCGGTCCGCGATTTCGGGAATTCTTGCGACGAGTTCGTTGAGCACCTCGTCACGCTGTCGCCCGCGCAAGCGGAGTTCGATTGTGGCGAGCGAAACCAGGTCACTGATGAAAAGTCGCTTTTGCTCTGGAGCCGCCATACCGACGACATCGTAAGCAGGCGGGCCGAGACTGCGTCGAGCCCTAATTTCTGTCCATTGGAGATCAGGGCTCGACGGTCTCGCCCCACCTTCATGGTCCCAATACGCTAAACGCGAAAAGGGGCTCCTCATGAACCCGGATCGCGCACGGTCCCAGGACCGCAGCGGCCACGAACCTTAAACTTCGTAGCAGCCGACGTAAGGAGGCTCATTCTATTTGGAGCGAAGGAACTTGAAGCCTCCTTACGTCGGCTGCTACGGGTTCAATGGCCCAACTCACGTCCGATTTTTGGAGGTGTTCGCACGGCTTATGGACTTCGCGGATTCATTCCGCGAACAATTTCCTGGCCCAGGCGGTGTAAGGATCGGTGGCGGAGCTTGCCATCACCTCTTTTTTCAGCGCGAAAAGCTCCTCCAGAGTCGGGTAAGTGATTCGCATGTCATCCAGCCGCTGGCCTGCCAGCGCTTCCGCGAGGCGCGACAGCCAATCAGGAATCGGCAGCGACGTCTCAGGAACCTCCCATATCCACGCGGCGCCCTCCTGGGACGCGGTCACGATTTCCTGCCCGTCGGGGCTGAATTCGGCGAACTCAACGGCTCCGCGATGTTTGAAGGGTTCAGAAAGCGGCAGACCGGTGAGCGTATCCCAAACGCGGGCGGTTTGATCGCGGGACGCGGTCACGATCCGAGCGCTGTCCGGACTGAACCGGACGCGCAGGATTTCGCCGGCGTGTTTGAGGGGTTCGCCCGTCATGCGGCTCTCCGCCACGCTCCAGACCGTGGCGGTGTTGTCCGGGCAAATGGTGACCACGTGCGAGCCATCGGGGCTAAACCGTGCCACGCGAACACGCCCCGAGTGTTGAAGCGGGTTTGCCGCAGGGCGACCGGTGCGCGCATCCCAGATGCGGGCAGTGCCGTCGCTGGAAGCGGTGACCGCGCGGCGCCCATCGGGGCTGAGTTGGGCGGACCAGACGATGGCCTCGTGACGCAGCGGTTCGCCGAGGGGACGGCCTGTGGAGGTGTCCCAGATTTGTGCCGAGTTGTCTCCTGAACAAGCGATCAGCCGTTGCCCGTCGGCGCTGAGTTGGGCGGCTCGAATCTCGCCGGAAAGTTGAAACGGGCGGATGGTTTCGCGGCCGGTCCGGGCGTCCCATAAGCGGATGGTCCCATCCTCACCCGCGGTCAGGATGCGCTCTTCCCGAGGGCCGAACTGGATGAACCGGACAGCCGTCGCGTGTCGGAGCGGAGGAATCACGTCGCGACCCGTGGACAAGTCCCACAAGTGAACCGTTCCGTCTTTGGAAGCGGTGAGCGCGCGCTGGCCATCATGGCTGAAGTGCGCGGCAAGAACGGGTGCGGAATGGCGGAGCGGTTGCGCCAACTCGCGTCCTGAACGCGCATCCCAGATGCGCGCTGTTTGGTCGGTCGAAGCAGTGATTACTCGTTGCCCATCCGCGCTGAATCGAGCGGACCTTACCGCGCCGTTGTGCCGCAGCGCGGGTCGGGTTGTCCCGGCCGGTCGCATCTTCCAAATCAAAGCCGCGTTCACCTCCGAGGTGCATGGGTTCAACCAGAGGCAGTCCCGTGCTTGCGCTCCAGATCCGGGCCGTGCGGTCGATCGAAACAGTTGCGATCTTTTCACCGTCCGGACTGAACTCCGCGAAACGAACATAACCAAAGTGGCGCAGAGGCTCGCCGATCGGCTGGCTCGTTGCCGCATCCCAGATCTTCGCCGTGCGGTCCTGGGACGCGGTCACAATCCGCTGGTTGTCCGGGCTAAAGCGAGCGGACACGACAAAGCCCGTGTGGCGCATTGGCGCGCCCAGGCGCCGTCCCGTCTGCGCGTCCCACAGGCGAGCTGTTCCGTCTTCGGAAGCCGTCACGATGAGTCGTCCATCCGCGCTAAACTGCGCGCAGCGGACAGGTCCGGAATGTTCAAGAGGCGCGAAGGTCTGCCGCCCGGTTTGTGCGTCCCAGATTCGGACTGTGTTGTCGTCCGAAGCGGTGAGGACGACCTTTCCGTCCGGACTGAACTGAGTTGAGTTGACGCTCGCGGCGTGGCGCAGCGGGCCGCTCAACGGTTCTCCGGTGCTTGCGTTCCATATTCGTGCCGTGCCGTCTTCGGAAGCGGTCACGACTTTATCGCCCGCTGGACTGAAGCCGGCCGACCAGACCTTGTCTTCATGACGAAGAGGCTGCGTGCGAGCTTTCCCTGAACCCGCGTCCCACACGCGAGCCGTTCCGTCAAACGAGGCGGTCACGACGCTTTGTCCATCGCGACTGAATTCCGCATACCAAACGTCCTGCTCATGTCGCAGCGGGGGGACCAGGAGACGCCCGGTATCGCTATCCCAGATTCGCGCGGTATCGTCGGCCGATGCCGTCAGCACCGATTTGCCGTTCGGGCTGAATCGAGCGTAAAGGATCTCCTTGTCATGTTGGAGCGGGCCGACAACGGGGAGGGCAAATGCCCGCTGTGACAGGGCGGAAAAGAGTCTTTGGGCGGCAAGGCGGTTGGAAGGATCGTTTCGCAAGAGGCGAGCCAGGCAGGCCATACCCGCGCTCGAATCGTCCGTCCGCAAAAGCTCATCCGCTTTTTGGATCTGCAACTTGAGCAAGGCTTCCTCGGCCCTTATGCGCTGGCGGGTTTCCGCCTGGACCAGATGCTGTACCTGCCTGGTTTGCCGCTGCTGGTAAAAATAGCCTGCGGTGGTCAACACGGCGATGACGCCAACGATTGAACCGATTCTGGTCAGCCGGGCCAGGCGTTTTTCCAGCAGATGCACACGCTTGACCGATTTGCCGCTCTGCAGCAGCGCCAGGTCGGCTCGCATTTCGCGCGCAGACTTGTAGCGCATACGCACTGCCGGCTCGCAGGCCTTCAACAGGACCTCGTGAAATTCGCGCCAGGCTTGTTCGTTCGGCATTCCGTCCCACTGCGTGGCCGGTTCCGGGAAATCCTGGCGGTCTTTTCCCGTGGACATCTCGTATAGAACTTTGCCCAGGCTGTACAGATCCGCGGCGATGGTTCCGGGACCTTCCGGCGGGATATACCCTTCGGTGCCTGCACATGAAACGGTCGCGTCGGCCTGGGTCACCAGGCCGATGTCGGCGAGTTTGGGAACGCCATTTACAAAGATGATGTTTGAAGGCTTGATGTCGCGATGAACCAATCCGTGCTCGTGAAGGTTCTCCAACGCCATGGTCAGCGCGAGACCGATTTGAAGGCATTCATCCCAGGGAAGGCTTCCGCGGCGGGCGATTTCATTGCGCAGGGTTCTGGGAGAATACGCGGCGGCATCGATCTGTTGGCCTGTGGTCTTGTCATCCGCCAGCTCCATGACGTAGTAAAAGCAGCCATCGTTTCGGCCGACATGGAGGATGTCCACCTGGCTGTTGTGCAAACGGGAGATGGGTTCGAACTTTCGGATACCTTCAAACTCGCGCTCGAACGGCCGGTCGCTCGCAAAAGTGGCGCGGTAAACGATCTTAACGGCCCGGAAGGTGCCGGTGGCGCTGCGCGCGAGCCAGACGTCGCCGTAACTGCCGTGACCGATTCGCCGGAGCAACTCGTAATCGGGAGTGGGAGGCGGTTGCCTGTTCGCAAACGAATGGTCCACAGGCGATGCTGATCCCCCAGGCGTCGGTCGCTCTGCCGGGCTTTCGTACATAACTCCAACGGGATTATACTTATTAGCTCTTTCCCGGAGTTGTCGCAACAGCTTTCGCTTCGCCCGCCGGCTCGCGCGACAGGGTCTTTTGGGTTTGTCCGGCGAACATGTTGGAGTTCAGCCCCCATGAACCTGGGTGGGGCGAGACTCCGTCGAGCCCTGATCTCCCAAGGACAGAAGTCAGGGCTCGACGGAGTCTCGCCCCACCGTTGATGGTTCCAATGCGCGGCCAAAAATCGCGTGACCGCGACACAAGCGACTCAGAGGCTAAATGATCTTCTTCTCCAACTTCCTGATTTCCCGTTTGAGCATGGCTGACACGCGGTATTTGGCCATGTAAACCTGAGCCAGGCTTACCCCGTACTTGGCGGCGACCTTTTGCGCTGACCATTGTTTGACCGCTTGCTGGTGGAACAGCAGGAACTGTTTGGCGCTGACGACTTGTTTGACCTTGTCCATTGCCACATCCACCAGGTTCCGTTCCCATTCCCGTTGCCAGATCACTTCCAATTCCGGCACGCCGGGGTCTGGGACTCTCTCCAACGTGGGTGTTCGCGCGGTGTCACCGGTTCGCATCGTTTTGTATTCGGTTCGTCGAGGGCGCTTTCGGAATTGGTCGCTGATCCGTCGTCGCGTAATCTGCAACAGCCAGCTTTTAAACGAGCCGAAAGCGGGGTCGGTCTTGAACTCACCCATTTTCCTGGACACGGAAATGACGGTCTCCTGCACAACATCTTCGGCTTCGGGCTCGCTCAGGCCCGCCTGCCGGGCGACGCCATAGATCAGCTTCCAATAGGTGTTGAAGAAATCCTGCCAGCTTTTCTGGTCCTTCCAGTTCTTCAACCGCTCCAACAGGCTCCGGCGGGTGGGAATCGTATCGTCAGGTTGCGCAGGCATGAATGGCATCGTGGAACCGAGGTTGTTTGTAGAAATCAATGGTAGGCTCCGAATCGGGTTCGTTCAATTCTGTTTCTGAGTCCGGCGCCAGGCATACCGTCGAAGCACAAGTATGAATTTGGGCCTCGCACCCAAAGGTTAGCTCGCTGGTCGCAGGTGATTCTAACAAACTATTTTCTCCGAGGAATATTGCGTCCGCGACCGCCGACGCGCGGATGACGCGGCGTGGTTCCTCCCTTGCGGACGTTCATCCCCGCCCATCAGGAGAAATATGAAGATTTGTTGTTAAAATCATTCTCCTCCGCACGAGTTAACACCAGTAGCTGACCATGTTCAACGGACGCCTGATCAAAGGGCCATGGGGTGTCCCCTGGCGAGTGTGGGGGATTTTGCTCCTGCACGCCGCCGGGGGGGCGTTGGCACAGGAGTCAGGCATCACCAACGAGGGGCCGCTCACGGTTTTCCGCACAGGAACAAACGAATCGTTGTTCACCTTGAGCCTCCGGTTCGATATTCCATCCAGCAATTCGGTTCCGCGTCTGGAGTTTGATTTCGGGTTTGCCACGGACGAACCGGATGTCTCTCAGACGTTCTTTGATTCGTTTTCCGTCACGCTTCAGAATACGAATGAGTCGGCCACAGCCCTTCTTCTTACGGCCGACCATTCGGGTGTTCAGTGGGCTCCGGCCAATCCCGGCGGACTGACACTCGCGCCGACAAATGTCGGCAACGCGGTCATCCCCTTTCCAGATCTGGCTCCGCCGATGGCTCTCAAATACGCCTACGCGGTGAGTTATCTGCTTCCACCCGTGCTGACGGGGGGCCTGGTCACTCTCTTCTTTGACTTTTTTGACAACCTGAACCAGTTCGCTTCCCTGGCGTTCGTGAGCAACGTGCGGATCACCACCCTCCTCAATCCGCCTCCTCCCGTGCTTTTTCTTCAGTCGTCCGCCTCGATTGCGGGTCCGTTTGCCGATGAAAGCGGCGTCGCAATCGACACGACAAACAAGGTCATGACTCTGTCGCAATTCGGCCAAATGCGTTTCTTTCGCCTGCGTACGGACGCGCATAGCCGCATTAGTCAGATTCGCATCGAGGCGGAGCAATTGGTTTTCCCGTATTCGATTCAGCCGCAAATCCTGGCGCTGCAGTCCGCGCGGAGGGCCGAAGGAAGCTATGGAGATGAAACCAACATCGTCCTGGACCTGGCCGGTCAAACAATATCGCTGGCCAGACCGGCGGAGAACAGATTCTACCGGTTGCGGTCCGACGTGCCGTCGGTGATCGCCGCCGAGCGGGTGGTTGGCAATCAGCTCTTCCTTGATTACGACTTCGCGCGCGTATTGCAATCCTCGGCCGCTGTCAACGGGCCTTACGCCGATGAGAGCGGCGTCGCCGTCGCGTCCGCCAGCCGCACGCTCAAGGTCGCCAGGATTGGCCAGGCTCGCTTCTACCGGATTCGGTCGGACCGTCCAACTCGCATCACCCGCA
>QHPW01000398.1 GCA_003219675.1 Verrucomicrobiota bacterium | reverse complement strand
CTCAGAGAGGCGCAACAATTTCACGCGCAGCAGCGGCAGCAGCTTCAAATCGAAGGGACGCCGCGCTTCTTCGGCAGCCAGACGGCGTGCTTCTGCGTCGCGGCCCGATGGCGGCAAAAAAAGCAGGTCTACAACCGGTAATTTCAAGGTGAACGAAGGCGCGACGATCTGGGTCGGCTGGCCGTTTCGAAAGTCGAAACGGGTCCGCAGAATTTCGTGGCGGCGAACGATCTGATGGACGGCTTGTTCCAGAACCGCGGCCTCAAGCGGACCTTCCATCCGAACCGCGATGGGACTGTTGTAAAGCGGGCTGCCGGTTTGAAATTGTTCGAGAAACCAGCGCCGTTGCTGCCCCGAGGACACCGGGAACAGGAAGACGTCCGGCGGCGAATCGCTCGCCGGTTTTCGTTCCGCGATCTGCCGAACGCATGTCTGCGTTGCCGTCATGGATGAGCCGCTCAGTGATGTTTCGCCAATTCGACCCTGGGTCGGGGAGAAGGATGGTTTGCCCGGTACGCTTCCCGAGCAACCCGGGTGATGGCAGTCGCGCGTTCGGGGTTGTGCCGGTTCATTGTCCGCTCAACCTCGTGGGCCAGTCCGGCAACGGTCGGTTTTTCGAACAGACTGCGGATGGACAACTGGATCTTGAACGCCTCCTTGAGCCGCGAAACGGCCTGCGCCGCCACAAGCGAGTGACCGCCCAGCTCAAAAAAATTGTCGTGAATGCCGACGCACGCATGGCCGAGCACTTCCGACCAGATTCTGGCCACGGTTTCTTCGACCTGATTGCGCGGTGCCGCGAACGTCTGGCTGGGCTGTCGGGTCGAGAGATCCGGCGCCGGCAGCGCGTTGCGGTCCACTTTGCCGTTCGGCGTCAACGGCCAGGCGTCCGGGAAAAGGAACGCCGACGGCACCATATAATCGGGGAGCTTCGCGCGCAGAAAATCGGACAGCTCATGGTTTGCGGGCGCCGGTTGCTGTTTCAAAATGAGATAAGCGACGAGTTGTTTTTGTCCGCGTCCGTCTTCCCGCACCAGGACCAGACTTTCCCGCACCGTCGGATGCTGGTTGAGCCGCGACTCGATTTCGCCCGGCTCGATCCGGTAGCCGCGGATTTTGACCTGATGATCCATGCGGCCGAGGAATTCCAGATTGCCGTCAGGCAGCCAACGAACCAGATCGCCGGTCTTGTAGAGCCGCGCGCCCGTCTTGCCGCCGAACGGATGCGGGACGAATCTCTCCGTTGTGAGCGCCGGATTGTTTCGATAACCGCGCGCGAGGCTGTCTCCGCCGATATAAAGTTCGCCTGGAACACCCACCGGAACCGGCCGCAAAAGCCGGTCCAACACGTAGGTCTTCACGTTGGCGATCGGCCGGCCAATGGGGGGAGCAACGCTCGCTCCATGGTTACCGGGCCCGACGGGAGCAGAGGTCGCAACGACAGTGTTCTCCGTGGGTCCGTAATGGTTGACCAGGACAAATGGGATATTCTCGTTCGGACGGCGATGGAGTTTGTCGCCCCCGGTCAGCATCGCGCGCAAGGGAGCGCCTTCAGGCCACGGCAACATCAGCGTTTGCTCGGCTACCGGCGTGGGCACAAAACTGAGGGTGATTCTCCTGGCGTTCAGCCATTGCACCAGGGCCGGGGCGGAGGCGCGTGTTTCGTCGTCCACGATGTGAATGCTCGCGCCGGCCGTGAGATACGGCCACAATTCCCAGACCGAGGCATCAAAAGAAAAACCGGCCAACTGCGTTGCCCGGTCCTTCGGCGTCACGCAATACGTGCGTTGGTGCCAGACGAGCAGGTTCACCAGGCCGCGATGCGACAGTTCGACGCCTTTCGGCGTGCCGGTGGATCCGGAGGTGTAGATGACATAGGCAAGGTTGTCGGGTGAGCCCTTTGGCCGCGGAGGGGATTCACGTTGCGTGTCGCGTTTGGCGTGGCGCAGCGCCTCGAGACAGACGACTCTGTAACCATGCTCTTCAAACCTGAAACGGTTTTGCAACGGTTCCTGCGTCAGCAGCACGGGCGCCCGGGAATCTTCGAGCATGAATTGGATCCGCTCCTTTGGATAGGCCGGGTCGAGAGGCACGTAAGCGCCGCCGGCTTTCAAAATGCCGAGCAGTCCGACGATCATTTCCGCTGAGCGCTCCATGCAGATGCCCACCGGCACGTCCGGTCCGATAGTGAGAGAGCGCAGATGGCACGCCACCCGATTGGCTTGGTTGTCGAGTTCCCGATAGCTGACTTCCTCCTTGCCATAAACCAAAGCAACAGCATTGGGTGTGCGCTCCACCTGCGCCTCAAAGAGTTCATGCACGCATTTGTCCTGCGGATAATCCGCCTGCGTGTTGTTCCATCCGACCAGCAGTTGTTGCCGCTCCGCGTCGGTCAACAGCGGCACATCCGACAGGCGCCGCGACAAATCGGCGGCCAGTCCTTCCAACACGGTCCGAAAATGACCCAGCATGCGGACCATGCTCGCATCGTCGAAACAATCGCGGTCGTAGCCGATCTTAAGGATCATTTCCGGTCCGGCGTAGACGTCCACCCAGAGCGGGAAGCTGGGCTGATGGCGAATATCAAATTCCCGCTTGTTCCAGCAGCCGCCTTGCGCGCGCAACGCTGCCTCCCACGACGGATCCTGGAAATCGAAAAGACTTTCGAACAACCGCTGTCCCGGCGGCACCTCGCTCCAGCGCTGGATTTCCACCAGCGGCGTGTGTTCATGATCGCGCATCGCCAGATTCTGTGCGCGGAGTTCTTTCAGCCATTCGAGCACGCTCATCTCAGCGGGAACGCGCACCCGGAGCGGCAGCGTGTTGATGAACAGGCCGAGGATCGCGTCCGCGCCTTCGACTGACGAACGACGGCACGCACGAACGACACCGAACGAGACGTCTTCGTCGCCGCTGTACCGACTCAACAGGACAGCCCACGCTCCCTGCAGCAGGGTGTTGACCGTCAAAGCATTTGCTTTGGCGACCGCGCGAAGCCTCGATGTCTCGGCGTGGGAGAGAGTGACTTGTTGAACGCCGTGCCCGGTGTGTTGATCCGGCGCCGGGTCCGGGCGCCGCGAGAGGGTCAGTGGCGTGGGCGAGGTGAAGCCTTTGAGTTGTTGCCTCCAGAACATTTCGGCGGCGGACCCGTCGCGTTTTTGCAGCCATTGGATGTAATCGCGATAAGGCCGGGACGGAGGCAATTCCATATCGCGGCGCTCCAGGAACGCCTGGTAGAAATTGAAAACTTCGTTCAGGAGCGCGCCCATGGCGCGGGCATCGAGCAGCAGGTGGTGAAAGTTCCAGACCAGAATATGTTTCACCTCGCCCACGTGAAACAGCGCCACTCGCATCAACGGTGGCACACTCAACTCGAAACCGCGACGTCGGTCCGCCTGCAGATACGCGTCCAAACGGCTTTGCTGCTCGCGTTCCGGCAGGCGGCGCCAGTCCTTGTGTTCGAACTGAAGGCGGACGTGGCGATGCACTTCCTGCCGAGGTTGCAAGTCCCCCCAATGGAAACCAGTCCGCAGCACCGCGTGTCGTTCCACGACGCGTTCCCAGGCCTGACGAAGAGCGGCGACGTCCAACTTCTCCGACAGCGTGCAAATCACCTGCTCGATGTCGACACCGGAGTGCGGCGCGGAGAGGCTGTGGAACAACATGCCCTTTTGCATCGGGGAAAGCGGGTAGCTCTCTGCAACGTTATTCGCCGGCCCGACCTGGTTCTGGTCCGCCATATCGACGCTCATAATAGGCTTTTGCGTGAGATGGCTTAAAGTGGGTGAAGCCCTAAAAGAACATGGGGAGTTTACCCCAATACTTTTCTGCTCCCTTGGTCGTTGGTGGCATGAAAAGGCGGGATACTCCCCATTCCATTTGTCCCAGGAATGTCGTTTCGTTGTCGCATGATCGCGGTTCAGCACGCCAATGTCCCCTCCGCCTTCGGGTCAACCCAGGCGTTCCTGGCTGAACCGGAGAAAGCGCTCGCGGCGTCGGCCCCCACTCCACCTGTTGCTTTGCTGGGCGTGCCCTTTGACAAGGTGACCATGAGCCAGGCAGTGCAACGAATGGTCACAGCCAATGTCGATTTCCTCGTGCAGGCGCGACGCGACGTCGAGCTGCGCCGTATTTTGTTGGATGCGCACCTGGCGTTGTGCGACGGCACGCCGCTGGTCTGGGCCTCGCGGCTGCTGGGCAACCCGTTGCCCGAACGGGTCGCCGGGTCAGACCTCGTGCCGCTGCTGATCGAGCTGGGCGCAGAAAAGAATTATCGCGTCTTTTTGCTGGGGGGTTCGCCGGAATCGAATGCCCAGGCGGTGACTCGGCTCAAAGCGCGGCATCCCACGTTGAACATCGTCGGGAATTATTCGCCGCCGTTCAAGCCGCTGCTCGAAATGGATCACGAGGAAATCCAACGGCGCATTCAAGCGACCAGGCCGGATTTGCTGTTCGTTTCCTTCGGCTGTCCAAAGCAGGAGAAATGGATTGCGATGCATTACCGTTCGCTGGGCGTGCCGGTGACCATCGGTGTGGGAGCCACGATCGATTTTCTGGCTGGCCGGATGAAACGCGCGCCGGGCTGGATGCAACGCACCGGGACGGAATGGATCTTTCGAATGTTGCAGGAGCCGCGTCGCCTCTTCAAACGATATGTCGCCGATCTCTGGCATTTCAGCGGGGCAATGCTGGCTCAATGCTGGGAAATGGAATGGCGTTCGCGCACCAGGCGTGGCGCGACGCCGAGTTCGCCGGTGGTCGTTGGGCCAACCTGGCAGCGCATCCAGGCGTCGGAGCGTCTGGATGCCGAGTCGATCCGCCACGACGCCCGGATGTGGGAGCGCCTTTCGACCGGCGACCGCCATTGCCTGCTGGAATTGGGAAAGGTGAGGTTCATCGACAGCACAGGCGTGGCGGTGTTGGTTCGGCTGCAAAAACGAATGCGGTCGACAGGGCGGGCTTTGATACTTCTGGCGCCCGGCGTCGCGGTCCAACGGGCGCTGGCGCGGATGCGGCTGGAGGACTTTTTCGAAGTGGCAGCGGATGCGATCGAAGCCCGCGAGCTTATCGCCGCGCGCGAACGGGAACGATCGGCGCAGGTGGTCAACGGAGCAAGACGGCCGCTGGTCTGGCGGGGTGAGATCACCGCCGCGAACGCCGAAGAGGTCTGGCGGCAGACCCGCGAGGAAATCAATTCCATGAGTTCGTGGCGCAAACAGTGGACCGTCGATCTCTCGCACGTGCGGTTCATTGACAGCAGCGGCATCGGGGTGATGGTCCGCGCGAAGAAATATGCGCCGCGACGGGGCGCCTGCGTTCGCTTCGCCGGCGCGTCGCCCGTAGTCCGGAACGTTCTCCGCTTGTCGAAACTCGAATCCTTTCTCCTGGACGACGCGTCATGAACGTCGGGCTGTCCACCTCCGTCATTCAGCGGGGCCGCAGCGGCGTGGCGCAGTACGTTTTTTCCCTGTTGCGCGCCTTTCTGCCGTATGCCGGGCGGCATCAGTTCACCCTCTATGTGCTGGAAGACGATTTGCCGTTGTTCGCTTTTGTCGAGCCGAGGATGAAGCTGGCGCCGGTGCCCGAACGGTTCCGTCCGCTGGTGAAAAACATCCTGTGGCACCAGATTATTTTGC
>QHPW01000397.1 GCA_003219675.1 Verrucomicrobiota bacterium | reverse complement strand
TGCTCATCCAGCGGTGACAACTCGACCCGAACCGTGCGCTCGCTGACTTCGCTGATTGCAAGCTCGGTGTTTTGACCGGCGAAGCGAATCGCGCCGCCGGGTTCTGCCGCCGGAGCGCTGACATGCAAGCCGGCGAGCAGGAAGGAAATAAGCAGTCTCGTCATTAGCCATCGCTAAGACAGCTTCTTCTTGGCGCCTTCAGGGACCTCCACTTTTGTCGTGCCGACGTCTTTGACCTCAACGGTCGTGGCGCGGTCAACGTCCCGGTCGTTCCCGTTGAAGCTGACTTTGCCCGTCACCTTGAATTCGTATTTCGAGAGCTCGCCCTCTTTGAGCCAGAATTTCACGGAGCCTTTCGCATTGCTCACGGTCGGGCCATCGCCGCCGCCGCGCGGTCTGAACGTAAGAAGTGTTTTCGCTCCCTCTTCCGTCAGGTCGCAGGAATACGCGTCGCCTTCTTTTTTAAGGTCTTTGGCGGCCGCGGCGAGATCCGCGGCTTGCACCGCCGGGGTCTTGATATTTCGCACAAAGAAACCGAGGAACCGCCCGGGACCCTCCGCGTTGTCCAGATCGGCGAGTGACTGCCACTCGCCCTCGCGGTTGGTGACCGCGGCCTTGTCGCCTTTGAGCACCGCCTGCGTGGTGTTGTCACCAAAGCTCATCGTGACGTGAGTGAACCCATCCTTCTCGGTTTTGCCTTCCGTCGGGCCCGGCCGAAACTGGGCGCTCTCCGGAACGACGACGGTCGTTTTCCAACTGTAGTTCGCCTTTTCGCCGAGCTTCTTCGCCGCGCTTGTGACGTCATCCTTGGGATTCGAGTCCGCCGCGATGAGCGAAATCGTCATCAGGGCCATGGGGCTGAAAAACATGCTCTTCTTCATTGAGATGCCTTTGGTTTGCGTTTGGTTTGATGGGCTGAAACAGGATTGATTTCAATCGTTCCCGCAATCAGTCACAAGCTAAATGACAAGCGTGCCGGTCACCCGGTTACTGGCTCCTGAAGGTCATCCCGCCTTCTTCAACTTGACCGCATAAACGTGGGTCGGCCCGTGCAGGTTCGAGCGAAACACAATCCATTGCCCGTCCGGCGTAAAGGTGACGTTCGGTTCGAGTTCGTAGTTGTGCTTCGACAGGTCCACCAGTCTCTCAACCTCAAGCTTGCCCTCCTTCGGCGTGAACAGATAAATCCATCGACCGTTTCCAGGCGCCGCGACGCTGCGCGGACCTCCGCCGTCGCCGGCGAAAAGTTTCCCGTCCGGCGAAACGTTGAAGTGCACCGACCAATGCCCGCGCTCGACGCTGTATTTGATCAGCCTGCCCGTGGCGAGTTCACGGCCGGCGAGCCAGAACACTTTGGATTTCGGCGTCTGCAAGTCATACCAGATGATTTTCCCGTCCGGACTGAAGAACTCGTGTCCGGCAATCTCCATGTCCATCGTGCGTGTGTGGATTTTCCGCAAGCCGGTGCCATCGGTGCGAATCGTCCAGATGCGGTCCACCTTGTGCCACGGACCTTCGTGACAGAACATGATGAGCGCCGGATCGGTCGGGGAAAACTGCACGTGATTCAGCCAATTGGTGGTGTGATGAAACGTTTTGATTTCGCCCGACTCGATGTTGACGGTGTAGAGCGCCATCGGCAAAGCGGCCGCCCATCGCCGTTCCATCATCGCCCCTTTGCCGGGCGGATAGTCCGGGCGCAGCCCGGGCGCGGCGCTCGCCGGAGGCGGGAAGTTTGTTCCCCGACTTCCTTCAACGAAGCTGCCGGCGAGCAATGTCTCGTCGGCGTTCAGCGCGAAGCCTGACCCGCGGCCGAACTCACGCGAGAACACCGCGATCTTGCGCGTGGCGCGCGTGTCGAGCTGCGTGGCGAACACCGAGCCGTCGCGCGTATAGAAAACCTGCCGGGTTTTCCGGCCCACGATCACATTGCCGGCTCGGCCTTCGACAATCGGCTCAATCTCGCGCGTCTGAAGGTTGATCGCGGAAAGTCCCTCGCGCGTGGCCACGACCAGTTTGTCGCCGTCGGCGGTATAGGCGTTCTGATGAAAGTAAAGGCTCGACGTGCCCGGCTCGCCTGAAAGTCGAATGACGCGATGGCCGGTCGCCGGTTCAATCCACTCGCGCGGCGGATCTTCGGCCGCGTGCGACAAGAATCCGATCACACAGATGACCGCTGCGAACCCGAGTTTTTCGAGGCGACGCATGGAATGACTTGATCTGAATTGAATTCGCATTCAAAGGCGATCCGGCGTGAAGCGCCAGTCCACGTGACCATCATAGCCCATCGTCTCGTTGACCAGCGCGAACAGGCCGGGATCGTATTCTTTGAGCGCCTCGCGAGTGTTGATGGGGTGAGTGGCACCGGTGGGTGCCGCGTCCTGCCCCGAGGCGTCGAAGTAGGCAAGAGCACCTTCCGTCCAGTAGGCGGCGCGGTCGTGGACGGCCGCCGTGCCCTTCCAGTTGCCGGCGTTCATCGCCTTTTCATAAAGCTCCTTGAGCCTTGCATCGAACCGAACGTCTAACCGTTTCACCCGCAATTCATATTGCTGCACGTCACGACCGCGCTTATCCCAGTTGGGATCAACGGGACGCGCGCCGCAGACGCGGTAGAGCGCATTGGCGAAGACACGCACGACCTGACAATCGCCGACTAGCGGCTTCTTCGGATCGCCCAAGACGTTTTCCTCGCCGACAACGAGGAGTTTCTTTTCCGGCGTGTAAGCCAGGAAGCGCGCGGTGAGATCAACGTTGGCGATTCCCGCA
>QHPW01000400.1:7126-9453 GCA_003219675.1 Verrucomicrobiota bacterium | reverse complement strand
AACTGTTCCGATTCAATTTTGTCAAGTAAGGCCTGGTTCATAAATGCTGATTTGGAGTGTTGGAGTGGAGCAGTGGAGTAACAGCCGGCAACGACAGTCCTAGACTCCACTACTCCATCAATCCATCACGCCGTTTTTGTTCTAGCAAATCCGGTCTTTGCTCTCGGGTGCGCTTTTTCGCCTGATGGGCCCGCCATTTGGCGATTTCCGCGTGATTGCCGGAGAGCAACACCTCCGGAACCTCCAACCCGCGAAACTCAGCCGGCCGCGTGTATTGCGGATACTCCAGCAGCCCGCCGCTGAAGGATTCGTCGTGCGAGCTCTGGTCATCGCCGAGCACGCCCGGCAACAGCCGCGTCACCGCTTCGATGATCACCATCGCCGGCAGCGCGCCGTTGGTCAGCACGTAATCGCCGATGGACAATTCATCATCGGCGAGCGCCTCGCGCACGCGTTCGTCAACGCCTTCGTAGCTGCCGCAGACCAGAAGCAAATGTTCCTGGCGGGCCAGTTCCCGGGCGATGGCCTGGTTCAGGGTTCGGCCCGCGGGCGAAAGCAGAATCACACGTGTCTGGTCGCGGGCCAGATGTTCCACCGCTTCAAAGATCGGTTCGGGTTTCAACAGCATCCCCGGCCCGCCGCCGAACGGTTTGTCGTCCACCGTGCGATGCCGGTCGTGAGTGTAGTCCCGTAAATTGTGGACCGCCAGATCCAGCAGCCCTTCCGCGCGAGCCCGTTTGATGATGCTGTCATCCAACGGCCCCGAAAACATCCCGGGGAACAGAGTGAGCACGTCGATTTTCATGGCCGTTGTCCGAGCCCGGTCATGCGCCGATTCACCCGGCGCCCAGGCCCGCCATCAACCTTCCGGGCGTTCCTCGACGATTTCCAGAGTGCAACGCTGCGTTTTCCTGGCCGCGCCAACCTGCAACAGCGAACGGATGGCGTGAATCGTCGTCCCCTGTTTGCCGATGACCTTGCCGATATCCGTGGGATGGACGCGCAGTTCATACACGGTCATTCCGTCACGGTCCACCGGCGTTACATTCACCGCATCGGGACGGTCCACCAGGCCCTTGACGACGAATTCAAGGAAGGCTTGCATAGCCAAACGGGAGTTAAGCCGCGGCCGGAGCGGTCCTGGCGGCTTTACGAATAAAACTGGCCACCGTGTCGGTCGGCTGCGCGCCTTTGCCGATCCAATACTTCACCCTTTCGTAATCGAGCACGAAGTTGTCGCCCTTCTTCAACGGCTGATAGGTGCCGATTTCCTCAATGAACTTGCCGTCGCGCGGGCTGCGATTGTCCGCCACGACAATGCGGAACACGGGGTTGTTCTTGGCCCCGATTCGTTTCATGCGTATTCTCACTGCCATAAATCAAGATTCTCGGTTCGGGGGCGCCAAAGGACACTTCCCGCCCTGCGCCTTGTCGGACGCTGGTTCCAAAAGAGGGGTGAGACTATTCAGGCCGTTCGGGGTTGGCAAGCCCTGTTTTTCCATTCTTCGGACGGAAATTGGATTCTTTTGCCCCTCGGCGTTGCTTGTCCTCCTCGCCCACAGTGCCGCCGCAAGCTGAGTTGAGTTCAGAGCGACCCGAAGGCTGCTGCTGGGAAAACGATCTCATTTTTTCGGAACAATCTCCGCGATTCTCTGGCCTGATTTTTGCTAATTTTGTGCCAAGACGGGAAACAAATGGAGTTAGTATACAACGGTTCTATCGCGGTGTCGTCACCCGCGCTACATCCCCATGATCTGGTAGCCGCAATCCACGTAAATCACCTGGCCGGTGATGGCGGCGGCTCCGTCGCTGGCCAGGAAGACTCCGGTCGCGCCCAGTTCGTCTGGCAGGACGTTGCGTTTGAGCGGCGCGTGGGTTTCATAATGCCTGAGCATCTCGGTGAAACCGGCGATGCCGCGCGCCGCAAGCGTATTCACAGGACCCGCGCTGATGCAGTTCACGCGGATTTTTTTCGGGCCAAGATCGTAGGCAAGGTAACGCGCGCTCGCTTCGAGGGAGGCCTTGGCCACCCCCATCACGTTGTAATGCGGCACCACTTTCTCCGAACCGTAATAGGTCATCGCGACGATGCTGCCGCCTCCGGTCATCAACGGCGCCGCGCCGCGCGCGAGCGCCACCAGAGAATACGCGCTCACATCGTGGGCGACACGGAAGGCTTCGCGGCTCGTGTCGACAAACTCGCCTTCGAGCGCGTCCTTCGGCGCAAACGCGACGGAATGCAGCAGCAGGTGAAGCTTGCCAAACCTTTTGCCGATTTGTTCGAACACGCGTGCGATGTGATCGTCCTTGGTCACATCGCATTCCAT
>QHPW01000400.1:0-7087 GCA_003219675.1 Verrucomicrobiota bacterium | reverse complement strand
TTGTGCCAGGCCTGCGCGATGGCCCAGGCGATGGAGCGTTTGTTGGCGACGCCGAAGACGATTCCAAGTTTTCCGGCGAGCAGGGACATAGTTGTACGGTGGTTAAATCGTTAAAACGTGATGAAAGCAGTATGGGAAATTGTCGGCGAAGGCAAGGGGGGAAATCAGAGCGCCGTATCCCGAGGTTGCGCTGCATTCCGTGTCCGCAACCAGATCAATCCGCTCAGACCGACGAAGAGTAACGCGGCGACGGCAAACGTGCTGTGATTCGGATTGGCGGGGGAGAGATAAAGCGCCGCGGCGCCGACCGCCGGTCCGGCACAGCTGCCCGCGCCAATCGCCGCCTCGTGAAAACCGCCGTGCAGACCCTTGGTCTCGCCCGCGTCCATGGAGTAGAACAGCGAGGAGTAGTAAATCAAACCGATGCAGATGCCGAAGCCGATTTGCGCGGCGACGAGCACGGCGAGGTTCGGTGAAAGCAAAATGAGGATGAAACTGACAATCATGCCGAGGTGGGAATTCAGCAGCCAACGGAAGCGATAGTGCCAGCCCGGCCATAACCAGAACAGCGCGAACGCCGCGGCGCGCGTGAACATCCAGATGGAACAGAAGTACCCGGCATAACGCGGCGAGAGCGATAGAGTGTTCGCAAGGCTCGGACTGACGGCGATGACGGTGTTGATCGCGAGATAAGCGAAAGGATTGGCCAGCCACGCCATCCTCAAAAATGTTTTCGGACTGACCGGCGAACGGACGCGATCGGCTTCCGCCTCGATTTTGTTTGCTTCGGCCGACACTTCCGACGTTGCCGGCGCCGAGGTGCCGGCCATTCGAGATTCCAACCAGATTGCCAGGGCCAATTGGACGGCGGCCATCGCCGCGGGAACCAGGAACAAGCTGCGAAGCCCGAATGTTTCCATCATTGCACCGCCGGTGAGGTAGGCCATGGCGCCGCCGAGCGACCAGACGACATTGTAAAGGCCAACCATGTTCTGCAATCGTCCCCGCGGTTCACCCTCGCTGACGAGCGCCTGCAGCGCCGGCCACGTCATGCCCATGCCCACCACGCAGACGAACATGACGGCCAGATGTCCGCGCAGATCCTGAAGCTGACTGCCCGCCGCGAGCCCTGCCGCCATGATGAGCTGGCCTGACTTGAACGCCCGGAGGTAACCCGCGCTTTGGGCGAAGCGCCCTCCAAGGATCGAAGCGAACATGTAGGCCAGACCCAGCCCCGCCGCGAGCAGCAGATTGTGAAGCTTGTCGAAGCCGAATTTCGCTTCGGTGAAGAAGTAAATGTCGTAGAAATAGTACGTGGTGGCGATGGCATTGAGCCATTCGAGGACAAAGACCACAGTTTTGAGGCGGGGCGAGAGCACGAGAATCGAGAAATCGCGGTGACTGGGCGCAGTCCTCACCGGTAGTGCCTTAATTTCAAATCTAAACTGTAGCGGCGCTCTATGAGCGCCGTTTTCGGCGGTCACAGACCGCCGATACAACCAAATTAAGGCACTCCCCAAAATAGGGGATGGCGGGTGGCACCAATCCGTATTCAATAATCATACAGCCCGCTGTCGTGCGTGTACCCGCCACCGCCCGGTCCGCCTTCTTCGCCGCCCATGAAATCGCCGAGCAGGTCGCCCATGTCTTCCTCGATTTTCTCCGGGTCTTCGCCCGCTTCGAGGCGTTTGATCGCCACGTCGAGTTCCTTCGGCACCATTCCGGGCGGCATAAGGTCCTTCATTTTTTTCATCATGTGGGCCATGTGCTTCGGATTGTTCTCGTCCATGTGCTCCATGTCCCGTTCCAGCTCGCTCATGGCGCGCATCAGGCGGGGATCGTCCATGTCGGGCATCGGACCTTCATCGCCGGCAGCGTCGCTCTTGGCGGCGGGCTCCTTCAGTCCTTTCGTCATGGCAAAGCGGCTCATCTGTTTGAGCATTTTTTTGTTGCCGCATTTGGGGCAGGTCGGCAGCCGGTCAGGGTTCAGCCGCTTGGACAGGAAGTTGAAAATCCTCCGGCATTTCGGACAGGCAAATTCGTAGATCGGCATACCGGGACTTACGATTTTCGATTTACGATTTACGCGCCAGAAAAAAATTGCGAGGCGGGGGTCAAATCCGCAGGACTCGTAAATCGTAAATCGTAATGAAAGCCTACTTCATCCGATCAAAGTTCTGCTGCAGGATTTGCCAGGGCTGCAGTCCTTTGACTTTTTCCTGCGCCTTCGCGTTGATGTCGGCTTCGAGCCTGTTCTTGGTCGGCCGGTTGATGTTGTAGAAAACGCCGAATTTGCCCGGAAACGGCTCATCGGCCAGTTTGTAGGCGGCCATTTCGTCGGTCGCATCGTGATTCTCCGGCACAAGATTGAAGGCGCCGCCCTTCCGCGGATTCGAGGCGTCGAAAGCGCCGGGATAGAACTCCACGCATTCGCTGAGGCATTCGATGAAGCTGAAGCCGTCGTGGTCCATGGCCGCTTCCATCATTTGCAGAACGTGGTTGGGGTTGGTGTGCGTGGTGCGGGCTACGAACGTGGCGCCGGCGGCGATCGCCTGTTTCATCGGGTTGATCGGCTGGTCCACCGCGCCCCAGGTGTCGGTCTTGCTCTTGAAGCCGGGCGGCGAGGTGGGCGAGGTCTGTTTCTTGGTCAGGCCGTAAACCCAGTTGTCCATGACCACGTAGGTCATTTTGATGTTCTTGCGCGCGGTATGATTGAAATGGTTGCCGCCGATGGAAAACGCGTCGCCGTCTCCGCCAAAAACGAACACGTGCAAATCAGGCCGGCTCAGGGAAACGCCGCTGGCGAACGGCAGCGCGCGGCCATGAATGTAATGCACGCCGTGGGCCTGAACGAAATAAGGAAAGCGGCTGGAACAACCGATGCCGGCGATGGTCGTGATCTTCTCGTGCCAGAGCTTTCGCTTCTCAATCAATTTGAAGTAAAGCGCGAGCACGGAGAAATCGCCGCACCCGGGGCACCAGGTAGGATGATCGGCGGCAATTTCTTTTTTCGTGACCGGTTTGCGCTCGGAATCAGTCAAGGGCGGGACCGAGGTGAGGTTGCCGCCGCGAGCGGGAACGTCTTTGATGGCAATGGAACTCATAAATCTCGTTGAAGCGTTAAATCGTCAAATCGTTTGAAGCATCAAGCCGCGACGGCTCGCGCCCTGGCCGCGGCCAGGTTCTCTTTCATTTGCCCCAGAATTTCCTTCACCTTGAACGTCAGGCCGTCGGTCTTGTTGATGCCTTGGATCTTCGGATCGCAAAAGCGAGCGCGCAACAGACCGGCGAGCTGGCCGTAGCCGTAAATGCCTTCGTCGTTCAGTTCGACAACGAAGATATGGTTGAAGCCGGAGAAGATGTTTTCCAACCCCGGGGGCAGCGGGTTGATGTAACGAATGTGCAGTGCCGAAACGCTGTCGCCGGCGGCACGAGCGCGATCCACCGCCTCGCGAATCGGGCCCTGGTTTGAACCCCAGCCCACCAGCAGCACGTTGCCTTCGGGGGGGCCGTAAACCTTGGGCACGGGCAGATCGGAGGCGAGTCTGCGCAGTTTGTTGCTCCGTTTGGCCGTCATCTGCATGTGCAGCTTCGGCGAACCGGTCGGATGCCCCAGCTCGTCGTGTTCCAGGCCGGTAACCACCGGATATTTGCCGCTGGCGATCCGCGTGCCCGGAGCGAGGTGCCGCGTCACGCCATTCGAGGCCGACAAATCGTAAGGCTTGAAGTCGGCGACCGGCGTCAGGTCGGGCGAAATGTCCTGGCACGCTTTTTCGAGGTTGGGTTCTTCAAAAGCTTCGATGCGCGTCCCGATTCCCTGGTCGGTCAGAATGATGACCGGCACGCTGTATTTGCGGGCGATGTTGACCGCCTCAATCGCGGTGTAAAAGCAATCTTCGACATTCGCCGGCGCGACGACGACACGCGGGGAATCGCCGTGGCCGCCGAAGCAGGCGATGTTCAAATCCGACTGTTCGACGTTGGTCGGCATGCCGGTGGAGGGACCGCCGCGTTGAACGTCGATGACCAGGAGCGGCAACTCGGCCATGACCGCGTAGCCGATGGCCTCGGTCTTCAGCGAAATACCGGGGCCGCTCGAACCGGTCACAGCGACTCGACCGGCGTAGCTCGCGCCCAACGCCATTGAAACGGACGCGATTTCGTCTTCGCACTGAACGAAAAGCCCGCCGTATTTCGGCAGTTCGCGCCGGAGCAACTCCATGATGTCCGACCACGGCGTGATCGGGTAACCGGCGCCGAACCGCACGCCGGCGGCGATGATTCCATAAGCCAGCGCCTCGTTGCCGGTCATGACGACCTGGTGTCCGCCGCGCTTCTGGCCTTCGGTGAACTGGAACAACTCGATGAGATTCCTGATGGAGTAGGCGTAGCCGGCGTGAAACGCCATCAACGCGTTCTTCAGCACGCTCTCGTCCTTGCCGCCAAAACGCTCTTTGATGAGCTGTTCGAGTTTCGGAACGTTCAGATCGAACATTTTCGCGATCAACCCGAGAACAAACACGTTTTTGCCTTTGTCCTTGGCCGTGCCCCCAATGGCCTCGACGGTCAGGCTTGAAATGGCGACGCCCACGTGCCGGTATTCCTGCTGCCATTCCGCCTTCGGCTCCACGTGGTCGGAGTCATAGAGCACGATGCCGCTCTTTTTGAGAGAGTTGATGTGGTCCTCGTAGGAATGCTGATAAAACGCGATCAGCATGTCCGCTTCGTCCCCGGCGCTCAACACTTCTCCGGAACCGACGCGCACCTGGAAAATCGACGGGCCGCCGGAGATCGTGGAAGGAATGGTCATGAAGGTCATGACTTCCTGCTCGCTGCGCCCGGCGAGCCGCGCCAGAAAACCGCCGATGGCCTGAATCCCGTCCTGAGAATTGCCGGCGATCCGAATGACGGCTTCGGATATCTTCGAGACTTTGGGTCTGCCGCCGGACGCCGTGGCGGCCATGGTCGGTTCGCTCATGAGAGATTTCTATTAACTGCTCTGATGTTTAGCGGCAGCTTCGCACCCGCGCTTGAGGTTCGGGAGGGCACAAAGCCAATTGCAGTGTCACACTAACATTGCGCGCCTTGCTGTCAAACGTTTATCTGAAGCCGTATCTGATTGAAGAAGAATTGGTTGGGTTAAATTTGGACTTGAACACAATTCCCCTCAACGGCGATGATTAGAGCGATTAATCCGTCAGGTTTCTGAGTTAAGGTTTGTTGCGAACCTTGCTGTGGGTTCGAGAAAAAATTCCAACCCGCGCGCCACGCCATAGCCGTGGGGCTGGTCGCTTACGAAGCCTTCCTGCCGCCGCACCTCTGCCTTGACCAATTCCACCGCATTGGACGGCGCCACCAGCCAGCGCGCGTGCTCGCGCGAGAGCATTGGCAAGTCGTTCAAATGGTCGCCGGCGGCGAGAACGTGGTCGCGGCTGACGCCCAATCGACGCGCGATTTCAGACAGCGCCGTGCCTTTGCTGTAGGCCCGGTGGCTGAAGCGCGCGTAAACATCGTTGCGCACCACGGTCAGGTTCGGCACCCCGGCGCAATACTCGTTCAGATAATTGTGAATCAGGTCGGCGTCGGCGTGGTTCTCCGCGATGAGGCAAAAAGGAGAATACGCGTCTTCATACACCGCCGCGTCGAAACGCTGGTTCACCCAGCTCACCAGTCGCGGCATGTCGGCACGCACCCGGGCGAACAATTCCTCGTGCGCTTGCTCGCGTTCCACCACCACGAGATAGTCCGGGCGCACGCAAAGATGCGCGCGCGCCAGCGTTTCCAACAGGCTGGACAGGTCGCGTCCGGTATTGATGACCCAATGGACGCCGCCCTCCTGCAATCGGCCAATCAGGCGCTGCAGCTCGCCGGGCACGGGTGGATTCTCAAACTCGGCAAAAAACGTCCCGTCGAAATCCGTCGAGATGATTTTGATCGGCAGGCTCATTCTAAATCCGGTCAGGACACTGCCGCGCAGCTTCCGCGCTTGCGCGGCCACTACAATCGTGCGATACGGTTGGTTGTCAAAAGATTTATGCCGACGCACCAGGAACAATACGACGATGCGATGTTCGACTTCAGCACGGGTGACTATGACTCCGCAGTCGCGAAGTTCAGAGCGATCCTGGCCGAAGAACCGACGCATTTCGATGCCCAACTCGCCCTGGGCATGGCTTGCTATCGCAAAGGCGACTATGCCGCCGCCATCACCGAAGGGCACAAAGCGGAGAAACTTCGGCCGAACGAACAGCTGGTTCACACCAACCTCTCGCTGTTTTACATGAAAGCCGGCGACAAGAAGACCGCCGAGCACCACGGCCTGCAGGCGCGCATCGCTTCGTGGAAAGGGAACATGGCGCCGCCCGGAGCGGGGCCGTCCACCGACCCGGAATTGCAGATGGCGCAACCCCCGCCGAAAGAGGTGAAGTTGCCGACGAAATTTCCCGATATGCCGTGGAAGAAGAAAACATAAGGGAATGACGGAGTGTTGGAGTTTTGGACTGATGGAGTATTGCAATATTGGAGCTGACATGACTCCATCACTCCCGCGCTGCAATACTCCGGTTCCAGTTGAATTATGAAAACCGCCTATGAACTTGCGATGGAGCGGCTGAGCAAATCGTCGCCCACCACCAAACTCACCGAGCAACAAAAGAAGGAAATCGCCGAACTGGAATCGAAATACAAAGCGAAGCTGGCGGATCGCGAAATCTTTGTGAAAGGCGAAATTGCCAAAGTGGTGGACAAAGGCGATTTCGAGTCGATTGAACAATTGGAAAAACAACTCGTCAGCGACAGAAAATCGCTCCAGGCGGAGTTGGAGGAGAAGAAGGAAAAGGTGCGGCAAAAGAGTTGACGCTGCGTGGCAGTCCTGTCTCCGGCATCCAGAACGAATGTAACAAAGCATGCGCACGACAGGATTCTTCAGGGACGCCAAAGCCCGGGTTTTTCTATGCTCCGTTCGTTGCCTTCTGTCGGCTTTCCTGCGTGGCAGCGGATCGGAGGATTCCAACAGAAGCAAACAAAGGCAACGAAGAGCTCGCCCAGGGACAACGTGAAAGCGGATCAATAAGACGCGGAATCAGGG
>QHPW01000399.1 GCA_003219675.1 Verrucomicrobiota bacterium | reverse complement strand
CAGTGCTGGTCGCGCGTGCTGATGGACTGGGGCAAGTGGCGGGAGGAAGGATTGACCCGGCACCGCAACTGGTGGCCGGACACTTATCGCGAAGCCTGCCAACGCTGGGGCGCGGAGCCTGATCCGGACGTACTGGCTTACTCGACCTCTTACGAGCAAGTGCGCGCCGACTTGAAAGCCATCTCCGCATCAGGCTGAATGTCGCTCCACCGCTGCCGCCGCGCAGTGGCACAACACAAACCACCTTCTCCATTGTCAAACCAGAGTCTGCTTATGAACTTATGAAACGCGCCATCTCTTTTCTCATTCGAGGGATCGCCCTGTGGCAAAAGAATCGACGGAAGCCGCGCCGCTCAGCTCGACAACGGTTGCTCCCCGCCTTTGTCGCGACCTGCCTGCTCTTCGGCTTGAGTGCGACAAAACTTCAGGCCCAACGCGTTGAATCACAGAAGGAAAAGACCGTCACCATCAGGGGCGTTCAAATGAAAAAGGATACCCCTTACATTGGAGGCAACTATCATTACCAGATGGAACTGCTCAACATCACCAACGAAACCATGGTCGTCGATGTCGAGGTTGCGTTCTCCAACGATGAAATCTCCGAAACATTCGAGGATTCGATTCATATCGACCCGGGCCAAACGGTCAACCGGGACTGGATCACCAAAGTCCATGGCACGCGAAACAACACCATCGTCGGCGTAGGCATGAAAAAGCTGCGGGTTCGTTCCCAGCGTGAAGTCGGCGAAGAAAACAGATCCCAGGCCGAGCGGCAGGATCGGCAATTCGCGCAAAAGGCCGCTGCGGATTACGCCCGGCAGCAGAAAGCCGCGGAAGAGTGGCAGAAGCAGATGCGCGAACTTGCCGAAGGCAATCGTCGCGCAGTGCAGGCCAGGGTCAAGAACACTGCTGTGGAGCCGGTCCACTTCGACATCGAACTGATCAAACTGCTCCTGCTGGACATGGACGGCGCCAAACCCAGGCCTGACCTGGACCGATTCTCGAAGACTGCGCAAAACCATCATTGGTCGGTGCTCATGGACGCCGGACTCGTGGACGGCGCGGCGATCAAAAATTCCGACGGCACAGTGAACAGCGTCATGCTGAAAAAACTGACGCCCCCAGGCCGTGCCTTTCTCGCGGTCATCCGGGATGAAACCGTCTGGAAGCAGATTGCAGAAAAGGCCGGGGCGGAAGGCGACAAAATGACCGCGACCCGATTGAAGGAAATCGTCGACGCCGTCAGTTCGCCTGCGAAATAGAAACGAACTGGTGGGCGCTGAGGGATTCGAACCCACGACCTACTCGGTGTAAACGAGGTGCTCTACCACTGAGCTAAGCGCCCAACCTATTCAACAAAAATACGTTATATCAAACGTTTCTAGCAGCATTTTTTGCCTTTTTAGCAAAAAACAATGACACAGAGGTTGTGGATTTCCTAAGGAATTTGTCAACTTTTTGAGAATGACGAGAGGCACTAAAAGCTTCGAATCCCGGACGAGAACGACCGTGCCATCGACGAGGATTGGTGAAACGCCGCTACCGAAATCTCCAAATCTCCGGCGGCCGGTGGCATCTCGAACCTCCAGAGTTCCTTCCCTGACAGGTCGTAGCAGATCTGTCCGCAGGAGTCCTGCGTGGCGTCGGGATTTTCGTCGCGGCCTTTGGCGGTCAGGTCGAGAAAATTATAGGTGGTATTCATCAGGTCAATGCCGCGCTCATAAGTCGAGCAGGTGTGATATCAGTCTCGTCAGCCGAAAAAATCTCAGCATTGAAGTTTATCGCCAGCTATGCGATGCGATACTGAACGGCCTGCTTTCCCCCGGCGATCCGTTACCGCCCAGTCGCGAGCGCCGTTGGTCGATTCGAAGATGACCTGAGGGAAAACTGCCAAGCCAGTCCGGCCATTGCCGACGGCGTCATCATCGTGCGAAGCGAACGCGACCTGTGGGCTTTCAAAATGATGACCGATGATGAACGGCAGAAACCCAAGTCGCAGCCGAGCCATTGAAACCAAGCGTTCGCGCGGATCAACGCTCGAAGGGGTGAGCGCAGGTTGCCCGATGCGCACAGAAAGAACATGAAAACATACGAGTATCGAAAGTTTGGACTGGAAAATCTTGCTATGGCCGAGCGTGAACAGCCGCGACCCGGCGCCCACGAAGTCATCGTGAAATTCCACGCGGCGTCGTTGAACTACCGCGACCTGTTGTTTGCCAGGGGCATCTACAACCCGAATGCCTGCTTCCCAGCCGTGCCTCTGTCCGACGGTGCGGGCGAGGTCGTGGCAACAGGTGCGGGGATGACGCGCTGGAAGGTGGGGGACCGTGTTTGCCCGATTTTCATGCAGGGCTGGATTGAGGGCGAGCGTTCAGTGGAGCAGGCTCGCACCGCGCTCGGCGGCGGAGAGATGGACGGCGTTTTGCGCGAATACGGCGCGTTTCACGAGAACGGCCTGGTCCGAATCCCTGAACATCTTTCCTTCGCGGAGGCCGCCACCCTCCCCTGCGCGGCGGTGACCGCCTGGAATGCGCTGATCCATGGCGGAGGGTTGAAGGCGGGCGACACGGTTTTGACGCTCGGCACGGGCGGCGTCTCGATGTTCGCGATCCAGTTCGCCAAATTGCACGGAGCGCGGGTGATAGCGACTTCGAGCAGCGATGAGAAGCTCGCCCGCGTCCGCGAGTTCGGGGCAGACGAAACGATCAATTACCGGAACACGCCCGACTGGGACAAGGCGGTCTTCCGCCTGACCGACGGCACCGGCGTGGACCATGTGGTTGAAGTGGGCGGGGCCGGCACGCTGGCGAAATCGGTGAATGCGGCGCGTATTGGCGGCCGCATTTCCGTGATCGGCGTGTTGGCGAGCGGGAGCGGTGTGGACCCGGTCAAGGTCGTCATGAAGAGCCTTTGCCTGCAGGGCATCCTCGTCGGGTCGCGCCGGATGTTTGAAGACATGAACCGTGCCGTCGCGGCGAATCGGTTGAAGCCCGTCATCGACCGAACCTTCGCCTTCGAACAAGGGCGCGAGGCGCTGGAATACATGGGGAGCGGCTCCCACTTCGGCAAGATCGTGGTGAAATTCTGAGCGGAGCATTCCACCGATGACGCGGCAGAAGTGGTTAACGGCCCGTTGAAAAACGCCCGATCTCGCAAGCAGCCGACGTAAGGAGGCCCATTCTATTTCGGGCTGCTTTGCGGGTGGTGAAAGGGCATGGACTCAATACGAGCATAGCTATTCGTGCCGCAATCGCAAATAACAAGCCGGAGTCTCCTCGATCAACAGGACGCCCTGATATGATCCGGGAGCAACCTCGGAAACCTGAGCCGGCGCCGGCGTCCACTCAATCAAATTGGTGCTGCGCTCCACGACAAAGCGCCGTGTTTCTTCGGCCGACCAGTACAAGGTGACGCCATAGACTGCCGTCGGGTTGGTGGCGGTTCTCAACACCACGTGCCCCGGACGGGCCACCTCGATTCGGCTGATGCGCAATGAATCTTGAGCGATCAGAGGCGCTGAAGCCAGGCTCGGCTCGCATTTCCCGGCGCTCCCGGCGTTGAAGATCGATTGGATTTCAGCGGCAGACAGCGCGCGATTGTAGAGCGATACTTCGTCGATCTGTCCGGCGAACCAGTAACTCAGCGTCTCATTATCAGATTCTACGCCGATCAAAAGCGCGTGTTGATCGTAGGCAATTTGAATCGAGACCTGACTGGAGGCGACGAGCGTGCCGTTGACGTACAGGGCCTGGAACTGACCAATCTGGTCAAACGCATAGGCGATGTGATACCAGGCGTGCAGGACAGGGCTCCAGCCGTAACTGAGGACCGGACCTAAGCCGCCGTTGCCACTCACCGCTCCGTGCAAAACCCCGTTTTCATACCAAACGGCATAAGAATCGGCAGTGCCTGTTCCAAGCGCTTTGGCAGCCAGACTGCGAAGACCGCCGGCGTCCGAGAAATTAAACCATCCCTCGATCGTGACACTGCCGACTCTCAACGAATCGGAGTCGGGAACCCGCACGTAACTGCTTGCCCCATCAAAACTGAAGGCTTGTCCAACTATGCCCGGCGTGAAAGCAACTCCGCCCAGCGGTGTGCCGTGGTTTGCCCCGGTTAGATCATACGCATCCCCATCTCCCGTCCACCAACTGATCAACCCGGAAGGCGGGGCAACGCAGGAGACGCCGATGGTATAGGCGCGTTGTGAACTCATTCCTGCGGAGTCGGTGACCTGGACACCGAAGGTGTACGCGCCAGCCGCGGTCGGCGTGCCACTCACCGTCCCGTTTGCAGCCAGGGTCATCCCCGGCGGAAGAGCGCCGGAAGCCAACGTGAAACTATAGGGTGGAGTTCCAAGAATGGCGGTGAGCGACTGCGAATAGGCGAGCCCGACGGTGGCTTGCGGAAACGCCAGCGGATCATTGATGAACGGTTGCGCTGCGCATTTGCCACCGCTGCCGCCGTCAAAGGCGGTTTGGATTTCATCCGGCCTCAGAGCGCGGTTGTAGAGTGAAACCTCATCGATCTGCCCGGCGAACCAGAAGGTCAGATTTTCATTTTCGGATTCGACTCCGATCAGGAGTGGATGCTGATCGTAGGCGATCTGAGTTGTCACTGAACCGGCGGCTACAAGCGAGCCGTCCACGTACAATGTTTCAAATTGATTCGCGGTATCGAAAGTGAACGCGATGTGATACCACCTGCCCAATTGCGGGCTCCAGGAATAGCTGAGGAATGGTCCGAAGCCCGTTGTGTCGCTGACGACTGCATGCAGAACTCCATCCTGGTACCACAGCGCGTAAGAATCCAACAGACCTGTTCCCAGCGGTTTGGTCACCAGGCTTCGCAGGCCGTTGGCCGCTGCAAAATTGAACCATCCTTCAATCGTCAGGTTCGTGACGCGCAGCGACGGTGAATCCGGGGCGCTGACGTAGTCTTCAATTCCATCGAAACTGAAGGCCTGGCCGACCATGCCAGGGGAGAAAGCCACTCCGCCTTGCAGTGTCCCCGGGTTTGCGCCGGTCAGATCATTCACATTGCCGTTTCCCGGCCACCAACTCACCAAGCCCGGCGGAGGCGCGACACATCCAGGCTGTGCCAGCGAGATGTTGGTCACCAAATTGTCTGAGGTGGCCGGATCAAACACACTGGCGGCGAGCGACACCTGATTGGTCAGAAAACCGGTCAACGCCTCCGAAACAACAATCGTGATCGTCGCGGAACGGTTGTTTCTCAACGGATCGAGCGCGCAGGTGACGACTCCGTTCGTAAAACCGCACCTGCCGCTGCTGGAGGCGACTGAGACGAGTGTGACACCGGCCGGGAGCGTGTCTGAAACCGTGATACCCGTCGCAACGGAAGGACCCCGGTTCGTGACTACGATCGTGTAAGTCACGACTCGTTCAGTGCCGTTGCCCGTTGGGACGGATAATGAAGTGACGCTCGCGCCCAAGTCCGCCTGGCACGCTCCGACGGCTCCGGCGTTGTAGATGGACTGAACCTCGCTGGCAGTCAGCGCCCGACTGTAGATTCCCACTTCGTCGATTGACCCGTTCAGATAAAACTGCCCTTCCGCTCCACCGATCGTAAGCGAGGCTGCGGCGTCTGGAATCGCGTTGGAATCCGTTGCAGTTCCGGCAGGGTCTCCGTCGATGAAAATGGTATAAGAGCTGCCGCGGCGTGTGACTGCAAGGTGGTACCAGACGCCCGCCGCCGGCGAAAACGGCGCCTGCACGGCGTCTCTCGCCCCCAATGTCGGGCTGTTGATATGGAATATCAGACCGCCACCGGTGGAAAAGAGGATCCACTTGTTCCGGCTCCCCCCTCCCTCGTCGCTGGCTATGAGGGCCATGTTGCCGACCGAATCGAACTCCGCCCACAGTTCAACGGTGAAATCGTTGGTTCCGAAGGCCCACAGATCGCTATCGGGCACTTCGACAAATTGACCCAACCCGTTAAACTTGAAAGCCTGATCGACCTCGCCGCCGCTGAAAGTCGCGCCGTTCCGGAGCGTCCCGTGGTTTGCGCCGATGAGATCGTTGGCGTTGCCGTTGGCCGGCCACCACGCAACCTGGCCGGAGAGCAACGCGAAGCAACCGACCGTCGGGCACATCCCGGCGCTGCCCGACTGATAAATCTGTGCGGCTTCCGCCGTCGTAAGCGCTCGCGAGAAGACCGCCACCTCGTCGATCAAACCCCGGAAGAATTGAGCCTCTTCCTGCCGACCGCCAATCCTGAAGTCATTCATGGCACTGAAGGCGTCGCCAATCGGCCCAGAGCCGTTGTAAGTGTGGACCAACTGTCCGTTGGCGTAGGTGTTGACGGTCCCATTGTCGTAAACCACGCAAACGTGAGTCCACTGATAAAGCGGCGCGACAAATCCCGTGTTTATGTAGCTCCAACCCGGATTCGCATTGGCAAAAGCCCATCGGATGGTGCCATCCGCAAAGCGCGCCACTTCATACTCCCCTTCCCTGTTAATGATGACTCCGCCGACGGTCGCGGTGCCGGGGCCGGTCGGCAAAATCCACGCCGAGACCGAAAAATAATTGGTCATTGCGAGGTCGGCTGCCGTCCCCACCTGCACGTAATCATCGATGCCGTCGAAACTGAACGCCTTTCCAACCTTACCCTGTGCGAATGACGCGCCATTCATGACCGTGCCGTTGTTGGTGCCAAAGAAGTCGCCCGCGTCTCCGCTCCCCGGCCACCAGCTAACCAAACCGGACGGCGGCGGGACGCAAACCGGAGTCGAGTTGGCCTGCAGAGTGACGACCGCCTCGCTGGACTCTTCGAGTCCGTCGTTGACCTTGTAGGCGAACTGGTCCAGAGCCTGGTAACCCGGTGAAGGCACGTAAATCACCTGCCGGGCCGCGTTGGAAACAACCGTCGGCACCGAGCCGATGACGGCGCCGCGAGTTGCTCCATCCGCAGTTTGATAAAGCGCGCCGTGCGTCGGCAAAGCCGTGACGATGGCGCTCAATGGATCACCGTCAG
>QHPW01000396.1:6534-8320 GCA_003219675.1 Verrucomicrobiota bacterium | reverse complement strand
GGTGTTTGCCGCGCCGATGCGTTACAGCGCACCGGGTTTTTCCCGCTGAAAGACGTGGCCTTGTCTGCCGCCGGTAAGCGTCGCCGTTCCGGACTGTCCACCGCCAACGAAGGCGGCCAAGGGCCGGGCGACCCCCGCTTCCACCCCGCGCCGCCCGGGCCGCGCGAAGTCCCGCGCGAAGTCGTATCGGAACAGCTCCGAGCCGCCGGTTAAGGCTCCTTGCCCAGCAGCCGGTTCAGTTCTTCGCGGTGTGATCGGCTCAACGTCAGCCGCGTGCCGTTGCGCAGGATCACGGCGTACTCGCCGTGAAACAGCGGCTGCAGTTCCTTGATCCTTTCGATGTTGACGATCGTCGAGCGGCTGATGCGCATGAATTTGTCCGCGGGAAGTTTGTCCGCCAACGTCGCCATCGTCTCGCGATGCAGATGGGATTCGTTTCCGACGTGGAGGTTCACGTAATTGTCGGCGGCTTCAATCCAGTCGATCTCCTCGATTTTCAATAACAACAACCTGCCTCCGGACTTGATCGCGAGGCGGTGCTGAGGTTTCACACCGGTTTTGAGATCGGCGAGCAATTCGGAAATCCTCCGGCCGAGATCGCCGGGGTGCGCACGCTGAATCCGGTCACGGGCGCGTTCCAACGCCTTCCTGAAACGCTCGCTGTCGAATGGCTTCAGCAAATAATCCAGAGCATGCACCTCGAAAGCGCGCAAGGCGAACTTGTCGTGAGCGGTCACGAACACGACGGCGGGCATCGCGCCCCTGCCCAGCTGTTCCAGCACGCCGAAACCGTCCAGTTCAGGCATCTGGACATCGAGAAAGACAAGGTCCGGTTTTTGTTCGCGAATTGCGGCCAACGCTTCGTTCCCGTCGGCGCACTCCCCGACGACTTCAATGTCGGCCTCCTTTTGCAGCAGTTTGCGAATCCGTTCCCGCGCCAGCGGCTCGTCGTCAACGATGAGGGTTCGAATTTTCACGCGGATGACAGCAGGACGACAACGGTCGATGTGGAGTAACTAACGCCTTTTTGAAATGAAGCCGGCCAAAGTGGAAACAGGAGCACCCCTCATCTCTGCCCTCTCCCCATCGGATGGGGAGAGGGTGGCCGAAGGCCGGATGAGGGGAAAGACATTGTATGGGGTGTTTATGGGGTGTTTCCGGGACATCACATTAGCGATAGGGCGGTTGGTTGACCATCAGCCAGTAGTAGCCAACATCCCCGATGGCTTGCGCGAATTTTTTGCTGTCGACCGGTTTCACCACGTAGCTGTTCACGCCCAGTCTGTAGCTCTCGATGTTCTGGATTTCCTCGCGCGAGGAGGTCAGGACAACCACCGGGATGGTCTTGGTCCGGTCCTGCGATTTGAGTTCCCGCAACACCTCCAGGCCGCTGACCTTTCGGAGCTTCAAATCCAGCAGGATCACCTTGGGGGCATTTGCCGGCTCCCATTCGCCATAGAGATTGGTGGCAAAAATAAACTCCAGCGCCTCGTCGCCGTCGATCACGTGATACACCCGCTCGCCGACATTGCGCTGCTTGAGCGCCCGCAGTGTCAGGGCCGCGTCATCGGCGTCGTCCTCGACCAGCAAAATGTCCACTGCTTTCTCTTGAATCATCATCGCGTGCTCATACGCCTCGTGGGCCGGGCAGAACCCGGCCCCGAATTTTCCTCCAAGCCACCGGTGGCAAAGTTGTCGCTCTGCGGCGTGTAATCCGCAATAAAAAAATTCAGCCCTCAAAGGCGGCGGGCGTATCTCGGCGCGACCACGCTATCGAGTCCGGTCC
>QHPW01000396.1:0-6528 GCA_003219675.1 Verrucomicrobiota bacterium | reverse complement strand
GGAGAGGGTGGCCTTCAGGCCGGGTGAGGGGAATACGTGCGTCACATCAGCTTGGAGGTGGTGCCGGGATGTGCCCAGGGGCCGCGCTCGCGCCGGGTGGAGCGCCATCGGCCGGGTGAAACGGGAGTTCGAGGCAAACCGTCAGCCCGCCGCCGGGTGTGTTGCTCAGTTCGAACCGATGGCGCTCGCCGTAGAGCTGCTCCAATCGCGCCCGCGTGTTCGACAATCCGACGCCTTCCTGCAGCTCGCCGTGCGGCGACAGGCCGGCGCCGTTGTCGCGCACCTCGAGTTTGAGGATTCTGTCCTCGCGCCGGGCGCTCAGTTCGATCCGGCCCGGCCTGGATCGCGGCTCAACGCCGTGGCGAATGGCATTTTCCACCAGCGGTTGCAGCACAAGGTTCGGCACCAGCGCGTCGAGCGTGTCGGGCGCGATGTTCATTTGCACTTTCAACCGGTCGCCGAAACGCGTTTGCTCGATTTCCAGGTAACGACTCAGAAAATCCAGTTCCTGCCGCAGCGGCACTTCCTGCGCGTCGGTGCTCTCCAGCGCGTAGCGCAACAAATCGCTGAGCCGGGTCATCATCCTGTCCGCCGCCTCGACCTCCTTGTGCATCAGGGAGGAAATAGCGTGAAGCGTGTTGAACAGGAAATGCGGATTGAGCTGCATCTGGAGCGTTTGCAACCTGGCCTGCGCCAGACGCTTCTCCAACTCTGCGGCGCGCAGTTCGCGTTCCTGCACCTGTCGATAATAATCGAAGGCATGTTGGACGCTCACGATGACCCAGTAGATGAGCAGGTTTAAATGGAACGTTTTCACCAGCAGCGGATTGAAGGTTTCGGCGAAGGACACCGACTGGCCCAGAGCGAGGCTTTGCAACTGCCCCACCCAGGCCCGCAGCGCCATATAAACGACCGAGAACAAAGCGCTGGCCCCCAGATGCACCGCCACGTTGCGGCCCCATCGCGCGTCGTCGAAACGGAACCGGCGCGCCAGTTGAACAATCGGCAGCGACACCACGGCCCAGACATACCAGTCGCCGAGCGACCAGCTCACCGCCTGCCCCCAGGAAATGGAACGCCCCGCCTTGTAGCTCGACAGATAAAGCTGGCTGGCAAAGGAAAGTCCGATGAGCGTCCAGAACAGGAACACCAACGCCCACCGAAGCGAGCGCTTTTGTATGAGTCTCCCGCGGGTCACAGCGCGATATTTTGGCCGAATTTCCGCATTGGGACAGAATAATTAAGGCTGGCGCCAGCTTCGGCGTGGCGCCCAATGTCCTTATCAGCGGTGGCCTTGTTGTCCAAGGCCGACGAAGTCAGAATAGGGTCGTCACCACCGACAAAATCAGGTCTTTGCCTACCTTTTCGCGTCCCCACGTTATTCTAATATTCTTCGAGTGTAGGACTAGCCCGTGGTTCGGATCAAAAGGCCGCATGGGGTTTTCCTGAATTAGACCCGCCGAGACTTGGGCGACACTGGTTCGCTTGTAGGAAATGTGCCAACTCAAGGCGTTTTGGAGAACCCAGAACAAACAAACAGCAAACCAATCGGAGGTAAAGAAAATGAAAAGATCATATTGGTCGAACAGAGAAACCAGCGCGCCAGGGAGCTCGCAGGCGTTGTGCTCGCCGGTCTTATTATTCGCCCGTTTTATTGGGGTTAAATTGCACGACACTGCACGAACAGCGCGCCGATTCATGGCGTGGCGACGATCGGCATCAGTGGCTACATTTATCTCTCGATATTGAGCACGCCGACCATTCGGGCTAACGTCAAAAAGTTGAGCCCCAGCGGTCCGCCAATCTGGACTTTCAATGCTCCTGGCGACGGCACTGGCTACGACATGCACGCAATCCCTGTGTTGGATGCCGCAGGCACGAAGCTGTATATCGGTTCGGACTTTGGCAAATTCTCCTGTCTGAATACTTCCGACGGCTCGACGCCAGTAGGCTGGACTGACTTCACGGTGCCCACCGGAACAGATAAGCGCATCCGCTCCGGTGCGGCGCTGGACCCGAATAATCCGCTTGGTTCAACGGTTTATTTCCACTGCAATAATGGCTACCTCTACGCGCTGGACGCAAACACAGGCGCGCAGCGCTGGACGGCCTATACTGCGAACGAAGGCGGGCCGCCGGTGGACCCCGATTTCGTTACACAACCAGTCTCTTCCTCGCCGGTCGTGGATTCGAGCGGTGTGGTGTTTGTCGGGTCGTCGGACGGTTCGGTCTATTCGTTCAATCCTTCCACGGGCGCGCAGATCTGGCGCGTGGTCCTCAACCCGGCAGCGGTGGAGCCGGTCGAAGCGACCATCGCCATCGGCCAAAACGGGATTCTCTACGTGGGCACGCGCGTGCATCCAGACACGCACATTGGTGGCACTATGTACGCCATCAACCCCGTGACCCACACCAAGCTCTGGACGCAAGTCGTAGGGGCCGATGTCGGCTACATTGCGAGTGTAGTCATTGACCAGTCCGGCTTCATTTACGCGTCGCATTTTGGCAACACCGTCCGCAAATTGAATCCGGCGGATGGAACCACGGCACAAAGCTGGGTCTTGCAGGGCAAAGTGTGCCAGACGCCCTCCCTCAACCAGAATGGCCTGCTGATCCTCGGCGTGTCGCTCTTTCCTGGCTCGCCGGAAGTCAACGAAGTCGAGGCGATTAAAATCGGCGATCCGAATCTGTTCGAACCGATCTGGGAAATCCAACAGGTAGCAGGTCAAGACCTCGGCAACATGCTGGGCTCGCCCGCGATCCGGTGCGCCACCGATGGCAGAACTTATGTCGCCGACATGCTCGGCAAGGTGTTTCTCTTCAATTCCGGCGCTCCCATGATGGCCGGCCAATGGCCCACGTTCCAATGCGGCAACCGCCGCGCGGGCAAATCCATCACTTACCCGACGGTGATCGCGGAGTTGCCGCCCTTTTACTCCGGCAATTCAGTTTCCACGCAGGTGAACCGCGTGGACGTGTTTGGCCGGTCCGTGGGCCAGTCTTATGGTTTTTATGACTATGCTTGCGGCAGCTACAGCGATCAGGGTTACGCGGGAATCCTTTGGCGAATCAACAGCGTCGTCCATCCGGGCGGCTGCACCTTCGCTTATTACACCGTCAACTCCTTCGCCACCGGCTTGAACAGCATAGGCGACGTGTGCGGATACAACTCTGCCCGATCGTCTGGCCCGACGGCGCGAACAGTGACACGATGCCTACGGTCCTCTCCACGGCAGCAAGGTCCACGCGTTTGCGTGGTTCAAGTCGGGTAGCACTTGGGGTGGTGGTCAAGACCTCCTCGCGCCGGACATTGGCAATCCCAGCGTGGAACAAGCCTACGCGTACGCCGTCACCGACAGCGGGCGAATCGTCGGCAAAGCAAGGTTCACTAATGGCGGACCGCTTCATGCGTTTGTCACGCGTGAAAATTATCCTTCGGTTAATGATCCCTTGTTTGACATGGGCACCTTGGGCGGCACGACGAGTGAGGTCTGGGACATGAATGACCAGAGCGGCTCGGTGGGCGGCGCACAAATCTCCACCGGGAAAATGCGCGCGTTCTACCTGCAAGTCGGCGCGGAATCATTGCAGCCCTTTGACGAATTGCCCCCCTTGCCCGGCGTCACTCGCACCGACTATCAAAGCGAGGCTTACGGCGTGAACAGCTTTGGTGATGTCGTCGGTTACGCGCAAAACCAGAGTCTGACTTCGCGCGCCTTCAAATACGAGCCGGGATCAATGACGTCGGCGTGATTGTCGGCTACGGTGAGTACTCCGAACGGGCTACCGCGTGGATTCTCTATCCGCAATGCCAGGACTAAAGTAGGACAGGCGTACCGCCTGTCTCCGCTCGGCAGGCGGGAAGTGTGGTTTCAAACGCACGCCTCCCGCTGGCCTGAGTTGTGCTATTTTTAGCGCAAGGTTCACATGAAGACGACCCGTCACAGTAGCGGCGCTGTGCGAGCGCCATTGCAGAATGCGGCGGTCACAGACCGCCGCTACAGGCCGATTCGTGGCTTCACTCTAATCGAACTCCTCGTCGTCCTTGCCATCATCGCTATTCTTGCCGGCTTGTTGTTGCCTGCGCTCGCGCGAGCAAAGCAGAAGGCATTGGCCATCGTCTGCTTGAGCAACCTCAAGCAACTCACTCTGGCGTGGGACATGTATGGCCACGACAACAACGACTGGCTGGTGCCGAACAATCCCCCAACAATGTTCGACGCGCAGGGCAAGAAGCTCCCGACTTGGGCCTGGGGCGTCATGCGCTACGGCAACCCGGACGGCACAAACATTGATTATGTGATCGGCCAGCGCGAAGGCTCGCTGGGGCCGTACTTGAAAACATATCAGGTCTTCAAATGCCCGTCGGATAAATCGCTCACGACGCTTTCCAACGGCGTCGCCTATCCCCGCGTCCGCAGCTATTCCATGAATGGCAACATGGGCAGCATCGCCCGCGCGTCTGTAACGAAGCAAGTCGCCATTTTCTTGAAGCGGCGCGATATTACCAGCGGGCCGCGGCCGGAGTTATGCGTCTTCCTGGATATCCATCAAGATTTTATCGACTGGTGCCAGTATATCATCACCTGGGATATCGGACGTGAGTCCTTCTTTAATCTCCCCGCCAGTCGGCATGGCGGCAGTGGTGTGCTCTCGTTCACCGATGGCCGCGCTGAGATTCATCGCTGGAAAGACCCGCGCACGTTTCTACCGATGAAAGGAATCCAAGGCGTGCCGGTGGCCGTGTTTGGCAGCCAGGACTGGCGCTACGTCTACCAGCTCACGACCAAAGACCTCGGCATGGACCCCACTCATAACTGGTAAGGGAGAGTCGTCGCGGAGCGGCGCTCAAAACGACAGCGGCAAAATGCGCGCGTTTTATCTCAGGTCGGCGCGGAATCGCTGCAACCGTTCGATGAACTGCCGCCTCTGCCCGGCGTCACCCGTACCGATTACCAGAGCGAAGCGTATGGCGTGAACAGCTTCGGTGATGTTGTCGGTTACGCACAAAACCAGAGTTTGGCTTCACGCGCCTTCAAATACGTTCCCGGCGGCGGCGGCACGATGATTGACCTGAACACGCTGCTGCCTCCAAACAGCCCCTGGGTCCTGACAAAAGCCCAGTCCATCAATGAGGTCGGAGATGTTGTCGGTTACGCACAAAACCAGAGTTTGGCTTCACGCGCCTTCAAATACGTTCCCGGCGGCGGCGGCACGATGATTGACCTGAACACGCTGCTGCCTCCAAACAGCCCCTGGGTCCTGACAAAAGCCCAGTCCATCAATGAGGTCGGAGTGATTGTCGGTTACGGCACTTATTCCGGCCGCGCCACCGCGTGGATTCTCTATCCGCAATGCCAGGACTAAAGTAGGACAGGCGTCCCGCCTGTCTCCGCCGGCAAGGCGGGGAGTGCGGTCTCAGACGCGCACTCCCTCCTGGCCTGAGTTGTGCTATTTTTCTCCAGGAGGTTTGTCATGACAACGCGTCATTGCTGTAGCGGCGCTCTGCGAGCGCCGTCGGAGAATGCGGCGGTGCCAGCCCGCCGCTACAGTCCGATTCGCGGCTTTCACGCTGATCGAACTCCTCGTCGTGCTCGCCATCATCGCCATCCTGGCCGGCCTGCTTTTGCCCGCGCTTTCGCGCGCCAAACAAAAAGCCCTCGCCATCGTCTGCGTGAACAATCTCAAACAATTGACTCTCGCCTGGGACATGTACGCCCACTGGTGCCCAACAACCCGGTACTCATTCCAAGTCAGACCACTTCGAGAAGCTGGGCGTTGGGCGACATCCGCTATGGCAACCCAGACGGCACGAACATTGATTACCTCATCAGCCAGCGCGAAGGCTCGCTGGGGCCGTACCTGAAAACTCATCAGGTCTTCAAATGCCCTTCCGATAAATCGCTGAGCAAACTAGACGATGGAAAATCTTATTCTCGGGTCCGCGGGTTCACCGCACTATCCACGCCGTTTTGGCTGTGTATTGGCGCCCTGAACGGTGGGGCGATGCTTCATCTGCCACGGTATAGAACGCAATTCTGGTTGTTTCCATCGGCTCCTATATGAATCATCGCAACCAGTGAAACGCCCCGAACTCGACCACGAGGAAGCCGGCCCGCGCGACGACGCTGTGATTGGCCGCGCGTTTCCTCGTTCGTGCTGGAGAGAAAGCAGTCTGCGCCCAAAACGCCCGCGAACGACTCGGACGCTCCCGCCTCGCGGCAGTTGCCCATCGCCGATATCCCGGTGGCTCAATTCACCGACATCACGAAAGAGGCCGGCATCACCTTCGTCCATAACAACGGCGCTTACGGAGACAAATTGTTGCCGGAGACGATGGGCGGCGGCGTGGCCTTCTTCGATTACGACAACGACGGCGCCCCCGACCTGCTTTTCGTCAACTCCAGTGACTGGCCGTGGCACACGCCCGAAGGCAGGAAACCCGCCACGCACGCCCTCTATCATAACGACGGCAAGGGCCACTTCACCGATGTCACCGCCGGCTCCGGCCTGGACGTGAGCTTTTAC
>QHPW01000091.1:31029-38332 GCA_003219675.1 Verrucomicrobiota bacterium | reverse complement strand
AGTTCCGCCCGCCTGGAGGTGTTCCCCTGTAACCGCGTAGCCGGGAATGATGCGGTTCAACTGGTTCTGGGTCGCGCCGAGGTGGTCGCGGATGACCTTGCCGAGGACAGAGCGGTAATCGTGCGCCCGTTTCAGGTAACGGCTGCTCGCGCCGAACATGGAGCCGGTCTGGCCGGGGACCCAGGGAACCGCGTCGGCCGTGTGACAGCCGAACACACCGGTCGTGTTGCCTTTGTTGTAGCCTTTGACCGCGCCGCCGGCGACGAACATGACGCCCGCCTCGGCGTGGTCGGTGCCGCGGTCGGAATTTTCCACCGTGGTGCGGCCGAATTCCGAAAGCGTGACGATGACCAGATTGTTCCAGGTCGCTTGATCGGCATACATGAGGAAATACTTCCGCAGGGCGTAGATCGCCCAGGCGATGCGGCGTTGCAGGTTGGGATGGCCGCCCGTCAAAGTGCCTTGCGCGCTGTGCGTGTCGAAGCCACCCATTTCCGTGCCCGCGACAATGGCGGAGGTCTTGTTGAGAATCAGCGCGGCTGCCTTGAGACTGTTGAAGAAGCCGTAGGCGCCCGTGTCCACGACGTATTTCTGCGCGTCGGTCACGGTGGCCGAACGCCGCCAGCCGCCATTCTTGTCGTTGGTTGTCGGGAAAAGGAAGTAACCCTTGGTGGAGTCGCCTCCGGTGCCCGCGGGCGGCGCCCATACATCGTCGCCGTCGGTTTTGATGTCGTCCTGGAACGTGTTCCCGGCATCGCTGAAGTTCAGGCTGGCGAAGATGGAAAGCGTATCGCTGAGGTTCTTGTATTGGAGGTTCAACAGCTCGCGGTTCTTCTTGTCGGCAAACTGAAAGCCGTTCGCATTGGTGATGGCATTGTCCGCTTTGGTGTTTCCCGGTGTGGTGTTGGGGATGCCGAGCAGGTTGTAGCGTGTCGGATCGCTGAGATTCGTCATCGCCGCCGCGGAACCGCGCAGGATCAGCGGCAGGCTGGATTGGAACGAAACGCCGGTGAGCGGGTTGGAGTTGGCCAATCCGGACTCGACCATGGTTCGATACAGGATGCCGTCCTTCACCAGGTTGTTGTTGGGGTTGCCCGTCTCCCAATAGTTCTGCGAGTCGAAGTGGGACCGCGATTGCTTCGGATAGCCTACGCGATGGACCAGGGCCAGGTCACCGGCGTTATAGACCGGCGCGAGGAATTTCAGCGAGGGATGGAGCGCGGCAAAGCCGTTGCCCAAACGGATGGCGTTGGCGTAGCCGAACGTCGGGTCCGCGGGCGCCGCAAGAAGCGGAAAATCGCAAGCGCCGCTCATCGAATAGTCTGTGGCGGGGTCGCTGGGAATCATCAGTGTGGGTCGATTGGTGAGATTGTAAGCCGGATCCTTAATCGGGATGACCGAGTTGAGGGAGTCGTTGGCGCCGCGGAGGAAGATAAACAACAATTTCTTCGTCTTGCCGTTCGCGTCTGGCACACCGATGGTGCCTTCGGCCAACGCCCGTTTCACCACCAGGGGAATATCAACAAGGGTGGACAGGGCGACGCCCAGGCCGATTTTGAAGCTGCGATCCAGGAAACCGCGTCGTGTGATGATGTTGAGGTGTTGCATAGGATTGCTCGCTGGTTGGATTGTCGGTTGAAATTTCTATTGTTCCTGGAAACGCGGGGAGGTCATCAGCGCGGAAACCATGCCGCGAACGCGCGTGTCGTAGTTCACGCTGGTATTGACCAATCCGCTGAAGGGCGTTGCGCTCACAGGCGAATCGGCGCTGCCGTCGTTCAGGAAATTGATCGCCGCCGTCCGGTAAACGTCGAGGTTGGCTTTGCCTTCGCCGGGGAAGAGGATGTCGAGGAAATAATCGGCCACGGCGCCGGCGTTGTTCCAACTGGCGCTCGGCAACTTCAGCTTGAGCAACGCGACGGGATTCGCGGCGCTGTTGCCGGCATCGCCCCGGCCGCTTTGGCCGCTGGCGAGCAGGTAGGCTTGAATGAAACGGACCCGTTCAGCCAATGTGCCGGCGCTGATCCAAGCCGGGCCGGCTTCGGGATAACCGTTCGGCTCGGCGCGATCGAACAGCAGCATGGTCCCCATCCGGTTCAGCGGAGTGCCGATTCCGCCGCTGGCGGAGTCCAGGCTGGCGGTGAATGTCCCGTTGGTATCCGCCGCCCGGAGCGCGCGAATAGCGCTGATCAGGTATTCGAGCGGGGTTTTGACTTTTTGCAACGAACCTGCGTTGCTGCGAAACAGGTCGGAGTTGAAGATGACCCTGAGCACGTCGCGGATCTGGCCTTTCGGATTGCCGTTTTCCCAGGCGAGCATGCATTGACGGACCAACTGGCCTTCCGGCGAAAGATTTGGGTCGGTGTAGTCATATACCCCATGCACAAAGTCGTCATGGATGAACAGGCGGCAGAGTTTGACGCTGAGGTATTCCTGCGTGAATGGCTGGTTCGCCAGATGGGCAATCACATCGTAGCCGTCGGCGATGCCGTTGGTGCCGCTGCGGGAGGGCAGTGTTAACTGGTAATTCCTTCCGGCATACGGCGCGCCGAACCGCGCCGGCACGGTTTTGTTGGGGAAGACCGTCTTGATGCTTGTATTGTGATTGGCCTGCTTGTAGTTGAACGTCCAGACCCCGGCGAGGTTGGAAACCGTGGTGAAGTTGTTGGTCACGCCCGGATACACGTTCGTCGTGCGCAGCGCAAACGGGTTGAACTCGTTGGTATAATCAACAATGTTGACCGACCATCCGGTCCAGGTCCGTGACATCACGGTGATATCGTTCTGGTCATAGCCGTTGTCCACGCCATAGGTGAACAACTCCAGCAACTCGCGCGCGTAGTTTTCATTGGCGATATTGCTCCCGTTGCCCTTGCTGTTGACGGTGTCCAGATAGATGATCATCGCCGAGCTTTCGGCGCTGATGCGCAGGAGATCATAAAAGGTGCATTGAGGATTCAACAGCGCCTGGCGCCAGCGTTGGTTCTCTTTGAATTCAATCTGGGTCGCCAACTGGCCAATGATGGTTCCGTCGTCGTAATAGGTGTCGCTGGTCGAGCACTTCGAGCAACTGCCGTCTCGATTGGACGCCGTGCTGAACGTGCCAGGCGCGCAACTCGTCCATGCTGGCTCGGCCTTGCACCAGGTGTGTCGCCAGGGTCCCCGGCGTTCCAACGATCCCGCTGCCCGAAAGCCTGACGGTCACGTCGCCGCTGGTGATATTTGATCCCGGAAGAAACCAATAACTCAGAGTGTACGTTTGCGCGCTGGACAACGCCGGACTGATGGTCTGCCAGATGGACGAGCCCTGGGTGGAGCCGGCGCTCGAAGCCGTGATGTGCAGACTGGAGTTGCCGGAATGCTGCTGCGCGGTCGAAACATCCGACCCGAAATGATTGCTCGAGACCGTCCAGTCGTTGGTGGCGAGCGGAACTTCAAAACCGCCGTTCCGGACCAGGTTGATTCCGGCTTCAGGCACGGTCCCACGCACCAGCACGATGTCGTCAATATAGCCTTCGCCAGCCTTTGTCAGGTAAACGTAGAGAATCGAACTGGAACCATTCCCCGTGGCGGTGACATATTGCCATCCGCTGTTTGTGTTCACAACGTCGATGCTGAGATTCTCGGTGATCAACTCGGGCGCAAGCTGTTCCTGGATGTAGTTGTCCGGCCCAATGGCGCGGACACGCTCCAATTCGTCCGGGGTCGGGCCGTAGGCCAGGCGATTCAACACGTTGGCGGTGAGCAAGGCATTGGTATCCATTGGAGTAACCCGCAACTGATAAAAGCCCAGCGGGTCCGTCAACGGCGATGCCCAATTGAAACCTGCGACGCTTCCGGAAGTGTCCTCAATGAAGGGCTGGGAAAGGTCATTGGCGCGGAAGATCTTATACTGAAAAGCAGCCGGATAGGGGGTCCAATTGATCACCTTCTGACCATTGGTGGCAGTGATACTGCCAAGGGCAGGTGGATCACCGGACAACGCGGGACTTTGAAACGCCGCGCAGAGACATAGAGCCAAAAGGAATGCAAAGGATCGTGGAGCTGTCATAGGGTTGCCTGGTTGGTTGACTGACTGTCGGCATGACGGTCGGAAAATAGCACACTGCATGCCGAGGACAAATAATTTCAAAGCTTCGGTTTTTTTGATTTGCTAATACAACTCGTCCAAAAACCGGCCAAAACAGTCCAATAATCGCCCAAATTGAGATCGCGAGTCCTGCGCGGGAGTTTCCAGAAGTCCTTTGATTGCCTCCTCCCGTTTTGGTTGCCCACACCCGTTTCGATCGCGCGAATATACCCAGAGCCTTGCATGAGCTGGTCGCGGATTTGCTCCGTTCGCCGCAGCCGCTCTGGCTCCGTCTGTCGCCGCGAGGCCGAAAGCGCCCCGAGAGTGTTGGAGTATTGGGATGTTTTGGACCCTACCTCCATTGCCCGGTGAGCGTGAACGCTGCCCAAAAGTAGGGATTCGAGAAATTTTCCGAGTGCAGGAGGGACAACTGCGCTTCGCGCCACGCTTTTGCGCGCGGTTCGCCCGAACGCCAGCGCCGCATGAATTCGGTCATCAACTGGCTGGTGGCTTTATCGCTGATCTGCCAATGACTGGCCAGCACGCTCTCCGCTCCGGCGATCCGAAACGCCCGCCGCAATGACATCACTCCTTCGCCGATCTTCACTTCCCCGCTGCCCGTTTCGCACGCGCTCAGGATGACCAACTCTGTCCCTTGCAAGTTGAGCAGCGAAGCCTTTAGCCCGGTCAACAGGCCGTCCTCAGCCACCGCGTTAGTGATCTGAAGGGCGTGGTTCGCCCCGGCCAGCGCAATGCCGCAGCGCACCAGCGGATTTTCCCAATCGTTTTCCGGTGGGGCGAGACTCCGTCGAGCCGTGAATCCGTCACGTCCTCTGAACGAGCCGGCCACCAGCAACTCCGGCATTGAGTTCGTCTGCTTGAACTCCTGGTCTGGCAAAAAGAAGCCATGCGTCGCCAGGTGCAACACGCGTGGCGACACCACCTGTTTCAACTCCGCTTCGCGGGCCTCTTTCCCAATCCGCAACACCGCGTCGCCGCCGAGCAGGCCGGCGACCGACCGCGCCTCTGCGACCGCGTTCGGCAACCGCTTGAACTTGAATCCGCGATACGAACGTCTCAATGACCTTGCAGCAGCCGACGTAAGGAGGCTCTGACTGTGTTCCACGTTCTGAGTTCCGCGTTCCCAGATGGAGGAATGAGCCTCGTCACCTCGGCTGCTAGCCAAAGAGGTAATCCCCCTCGTGAACGCCACGGAATCTGCTGTCGGTGAATTTCCCGCCTATGCACGCGAGCGGCTGCAAACGAAGGTTCGCAAAACTTTGGGTGCCGGCCAGGCGGCAACCCGGATAGAGGAAGCACAACGGGGCTGGCTGTGGCGCTTGTGGCTCAGCCTCGCCACGGTGACAGTGGTGATTGTAACTCTGATGATTCCTTTTCTGGTCAAGCCACCGGCGCCAATCATCCAGGTGGCAATGCTCGACGTCGCCGGCCAGACACGCGGCGGGGCTACAAATGATCTCGCGGTCCTTCAAGCCGCGTGGCCGAGCCATATCGTTCAGAACTTTTCGACGGCAAGCGAGTTGCAAAGCTGGGAAGTCACCTGGCCGACATCCAGACAACCTGCCGCCAAAATCGTTCTTGACCGATCCACGGCAGAAATCCGCGTCGTCGGCAAATCGAAGGACAAAACATTTCAGAAATCCTTTTCGATCGAGAATGGTTTGGACGCTGCTCTGCGGCAGGCAAAAGCTTTCGTCGTGGAACAAACCGGGCAACTGGTTCGTTGACCGCAGCACCGCGAACGGTGCGCCGAAATGCGCCGGGTGAAGTCTGCGCTGCAATCAAAGGATCTTTCACTCAAGGCTCCACATAGACCGGCATGCCGACCCAGGACAGTTGCGAGAAATATTCCGCGTTCCAGTTCGCCAGCCGAAAACAGCCATGCGACTCCGCGCGACCGACCTGTTCGGGACGCGGCGTTCCGTGGATCCCATAACCCGGCTTGTCCAACCCGATCCAAACCGCGCCCACCGGATTGTTCGGTCCGGGCGGCAGGATCAGCTTCCGGTTCAATTCCCGCGCTTCCGCCGATTCGGGAAAGTTCTCGGGATCGAACGTGTAATTCGGATTCGGCGCAATCACAGCAATGTGCAATTCTCCGGCCGGCCGCTTCTCCGCGAACGCCGCGATACTGCACGGAAAATGCGCCAGAAGATTTGTATTCTCATCGAACACCTGAAGCGTGCGGCTCTCAAGATGGATGCGCGCGAGTGCGGCCTTTTCGCGAACCGGCGGGCGTTCCACGCCCGGGACCGTCACCGATGTGCCGGCGGCGATGTTGGTCCAGTCAATCACCGGGTTGAGGAGCTGGATGAGGTTGGGGTGCGACTGCGCTTTCTCGGCCACCAGTTCCAGGACGGTCTCGTAATCGAGCCGGTCCTGTTGTGATTTTTCGAGCCAGGTTTTCCCCAGCGGTCGCAACCGCGCCAGGTCATCCGCCGCCACGAGGTAATTGGTGAACGGCGGCGCGGCGAGCAGAAGCTGGACCCTGGTACGCGCGTCCAGCTCGCCGGTCGCAGCCAGGTTTTCCTTTTGTTGAAAGGCCATCAACGCCAGACGTGTCTTCGGGCCGGGCATCCCATCGAGCGATCCGGGAGAAATTGCCTGGCGCGCCAGCGCCAGTTGCGTTTCAAATACGTTTTGCGGCGGGCGCGCGACAAAGATTGCGGCGTTTGTGCCGGAAGCGATTTCTGAAGGCCTCGGGACGGTGATCGCCGGCGCCCGATTGGTTCGCGCGGCGGAAACATTGACCGGCGCTGAAGTAAACGACCGCTGTCGGGATGACCAACCCAATGAGGGAGGAACAGACGTCTTTATCGTTCCACGCGGTGCCTTCTCCTCGGCTACCTTGGCTTCACCGGTTTTGTGTCGCCAGAACCAAATCACCGCCGCCATCGCCAGGAGGATTACGGCCCAAACCCATGGCCTTCCTCGCGTTCGCGCCTCGTAATTGCCATTGAGCCGCACCCCCGAATTTAGCCACAGAACCCGCCGTCGGCCCAAGTCCTAATTCCCATGAATCAGGCAGGGCGGCCTGTCCCGGGCCCGCCGGGCCTCGGCGCGGTGAGGACACCGTGCCCTGCCAGGTTGGGAAGGTTCATGGCCCCAATGCGCGCCAAAAATGGCGAGGAGGCCCCCCACATGAACTTCCCAGCAGCGACGTGAATGCTTGACCTTTTCCCTCAACGAGCCACACTTCGCGGCTCGGTGAAA